>CAJUAR010000015.1 GCA_910584495.1 uncultured Muribaculaceae bacterium | reverse complement strand
GACCGTCTGCTTAGAAGGCAGATGCTCTATCCAGCTGAGCTACCGGACCATCATACAAGGATGCCTGATCGGCATCCTTGTTTAGTATTTTAGTCCTCGTTGAGGTTTACGCGTTTGAAAACTGTAACAACGAGGCCTTTCTGGCTCTGTTCGAGGTACTGGCCGATGGTGAGGTTTGCGTCTTTGACGAATTCCTGCTCCATGAGGCAGTTTTCTTTGAAGAATTTGTTGACACGGCCGGTGGCAATGTTCTGAATCATCTGCTCGGGAAGGTTAGCAGCTTTCTGAGCGGCAGTTTCTTCTTTGATTGTGCGAGCTTTTTCGGCTTCTTCTTCGGTGAGCCAGCCTTTGGCAATGTTCGATGCGATGTGGTCTTCGCTGTCGACGAGGTTGGGGTTGATGCCGGCTTTTTTGAGAGCGGCTTCAACGGCTTTCTTCACCTGTTCTTCTTTTGTCTTCTCGATTGCAACGTTGCGTTCGGAATCGATGATTTCCTGTGCCACGCTGTCGCGGTCTACGGCAACTGGGTTCATGGAAGCAATCTGCATTGCGATCTCGCGTCCAACCTGATAGTCGACACCTTCTACGTTGAAACCTGCGATAGTCGAAAGCTTGTTGCCAAGGTGGTTATAGGAGGTTGTGGAAGGAGCTTCGAGATATTCATAGCGGCCGAGTTCGATTTTTTCGCCTGTTTTACCGCTTTCGTCGGTAATGAGGTCGGCAACAGCCTGGCCGTTGAGTTCCATAGCTTTAAGTTCGTCGAGCGACTTGATGCGGTTAGCCACAGCAGCATCGAGGAGCTGCTGAGTAAGTGCAACGAAGCCGGCGTTCTTGGCCACGAAGTCAGTTTCGCAGCAGAGAGCGACGATAGCGGCGAAATCGCCTTCGTTCTTGGCGAGCACGCAGCCTTCGGAAGCCTGACGGTCTTCGCGCTTGGCGGCTACGGCCTGTCCTTTTTTGCGCAGAATTTCCACAGCGGCATCGATGTCGCCATTAGTTTCTGCAAGGGCTTTTTTGCAGTCCATCAAGCCGGCACTTGTGAGGTGACGGAGCTTGGTGATTTCTGCCATTGTTACTGCCATATTGAGAGTAATTGTAGGTTTTACAAAAAAGATGATTATTCGGCTGCTTCGGTTTCGGCAGCGGCATCAGCGGCGGGAGCATCGGCAGCTTCTTCGGCATGAGCTTCGTTGCGGCGCACGCGGCGACGTTCGCGACGGGGAGCGGCGGGAGCAGCTTCGCCCTCGGCTTCGTTGCTGTCGAGTTTTTCAGCCTTTCGTTCTTCCAGACCTTCGGCCATTGCTGCAACGAGAGCACCGGCAACGAGTTCGATACTCTTGGAGGCATCGTCGTTTGCGGGGATAACGTAGTCAACGGTTGTGGGGTCGGAGTTGGTGTCGACCATTGCGAACACGGGGATGCCGAGACGGTTTGCTTCGGCAACGGCGATGCGTTCTTTGAGGACGTCAACCACGAAGAGTGCCGAGGGAAGACGGTTGAGGTCGGCGATAGAGCCGAGAGTCTTCTCGAGTTTGGCACGCTGACGTGTAATCTGCAGGCGTTCGCGTTTTGAAAGGTTGTCGAAAGTGCCGTCCTTTGTCATCTTGTCGATGGTGGTCATTTTGCGCACAGCCTTGCGGATTGTGGGGAAGTTGGTGAGCATACCGCCGGGCCAGCGTTCGATTACATAGGGCATGCCAATCGACGAGGCGAGGTCGGCGATAACTTGTTTGGCCTGTTTTTTTGTGGCAACAAAGAGGACTTTTTTGCCGGATTTAGCCATGCCGCGGAGGATGTTTGCTGCTTCGTTGAGCTTGGCCTGGGTTTTATAGAGGTCGATTATGTGGATACCATTACGCTCCATGAAGATGTAGGGAGCCATTGCGGGGTTCCATTTGCGTTTGAGGTGGCCGAAGTGGCATCCTGCCTCAAGGAGCTGGTCAAATGTTGGTGTAGCCATTTTTGGTTTTCAGATTTTGTTTACGTTCTTGATTTTAAACAACCCGGGGGTAGGGAACGCAGGTCCATCGCCAGGGTTTAGATACTAAACACTTATTTTTAAGCTGCGCCACATAGTGGCAAAAGCGAGAAAAGACAAGCGCATTAACGCTTGGAGAACTGGAAGCGTTTGCGAGCCTTGGGCTGACCGGGTTTCTTGCGTTCTACGGCGCGGGGGTCGCGGGTCATGAAGCCCTGCTTGCGGAGAACGGCCTTGTCGTCGGGATTGATTTTGACAAGAGCGCGAGCGATGCCCAGACGGAGAGCTTCGGCCTGTCCTTTATAACCGCCGCCGTCGAGGTTTACGTTGATGTCGTATTTTTCAGCGGCATCGATGGTGGTCAAAGGCTGTTTAACGATAAACTGAAGAATCGGCGAGGGGAAGTATTTTTCGATGGGGCGTTTGTTGATGGTGATCACGCCTGTACCTTCCTTTACGATGACACGTGCCACGGCGGCCTTACGGCGGCCAACTGCGTTTACTGTTTCCATTCTTTCGATTATTTCAGTTTGTTAATGTCGATGACTTTGGGGTTCTGAGCCTCGTGGGGATGGTTTGGACCGTTGTAGACGTGCATGTTTTCGATCAGGCGACGACCAATACGGTTTTTGGGCAGCATGCCTTTCATCACGCGTACGAAGAGGGGATGAATGCCGGGCTTGATGTGTTTGTTGTACGATTTGTTCATCAGGACCTCGGGGGTGAGCTCACGCTGGCCGCCGGGGTAGCCGGTGTAGTTGAGGTAGATGCGGTCGGTCATTTTTTTGCCTGTCAGACGCACTTTGTCGGCGTTGATGATGATGACGTTGTCGCCACATTCTACATTGGGAGAATAGGAGGGTTTGTATTTGCCGCGCAGCAGTTTGGCAACTTTTGCGCAAAGACGGCCAAGAACTTGGTCGGTTGCATCGATAACGACCCATTCGTGCTCAACCTGTTGAGCATTGGGAAATTCGGTGCGGTAGCTAATGGTATCCACTTGTTAATTTGTTAATTAATAATTACATAAATCGACTGTCGCGTTGAGGGTTGCTTGGCCAAAAGCTTGCCGCGCGACTGTCAGTTAGTGTGTTGGACATAATCGGTCGCGCAAAGGTACGACAATTTTTTGAATTGACAAAATTTTGTTTGTCTCAGCATAAAAATGGCTGTAAAAAAATACGCATAAAGAGCCGCGCCATGGGCGCGGCTCTTCGATAGCTTGTGTGCACAGTGGGCACTTACTTGCGGATGCCAAGCTCTTTCTGAGCGATGATGGCACGGTAGCGGTTGATGTCTTTGCGGATGAGGTAGTCCAGCAGACGACGACGTTTGCCTACCAGCATTTTAAGTGCGCGTTCGGTTGTATGATCTTTGTGATTCGACTTCAGATGCTGAGTCAAATGAGCGATACGGACCGAGAACAATGCAATCTGTGCTTCAGGCGAGCCAGTGTCAGTCTTACCCTTACCGTACTTCTCGAAGATCTGTGCTTTTTCTTCAGAACTTAGGTGCATTCTTTGGAAAGTTTTATATAGTTAATAAATGTATGAAATTGGCCTCCAACGTGGAAACCGGCGGCAAAGTTAGTGATTTTCGCCGGAATATGCAAATTTATTTTGCTTTCAGACCGTTATAATCGCGGCTGAGGCGCAACATCTGCTCGGGATAGCCTTCTGTGTAGCTCACTGTGACATCAGTGATACGTCCGTCTTTGTCGCGCACGGGGGTGTAGACAGGGTTGACAAAGCCTTTATAGGGAGCGATGTCGAGAGTTGCATAGCGTTCGAGGACTTCTTTGTGAAGTGCCGGGTCGACTTTCACACCGTATTTTTCGACCATAGCTTCTGCAGCGGCATAGTCGCCTGTGGAGCGTATGCGCTGGATTTCGGCCAGCAATTCGCCGAAGAGGCCGCGAAGAGCTTCGTAGTCGTTGATTTTGACAAATGTTTTGCCGTCGCGTTCCACGAGTTCGATTACGTTGTTGTCTTTGCCGTGCTCAAAGGCCCATTCGGCAATGATTTTGCGGTTGCGCATGTGGGCTTCTTCCACGTCTTTGCCCGGTTCGATGCGCATGAGCTGCGTCATCAAACCATTGAGGATATATTTATAGTACTCGGCTTTATATGCTTCGGGGTTGTCGAGCAGCCCGAGCTCCACAAGCTTGGGGTCGGCAAGATAATAGAGCGCGAACAAGTCGGCACGAGCTTCCTCAATAGTAGAACCGTGTGCTTTGAGAGCATCTTCCCTGCCGGGCATCACCTTGCCGGAACCATGACCGAGGCACTCGTGGAGGTCGGTATGCAGATTGTCGGTGATGAAGAGGTACTTGTCGAGAAGGTCGATGGTGGGCTGGTCGATAACGAATTCCTCGTTGAAACCGCTGCCCTGCGAAGCTGCGTCGTAGGCTTGGGTAATGTTTTCGAGCGTCACCGACTTGGAGCCATGCTGAGCGCGAATCCAGTTGGCGTTGGGCAGGTTGATGCCGATGGGTGTTGCAGGATAGGCATCACCGGCAAGAATGGCAGCAGTGATAACTTTCGCCGACACACCTTTCACTTTATCTTTCTTGAACTTTGCATCTACAGGCGAGTTATCTTCAAACCATTGGGCATTCGACGACAGAGTTTCGGTTCGTTCGCTGGCCTCGTTGTTTTTGAAGTTTACTATAGACTCCCACGAGCCTGTGAGCCCGAGCGGGTCGCCGTAGCTTTCGATAAAGCCATTTATGAAATCGACCTGCGAAGCAGTGTCCTCGGCCCATTCAATCGAGTAGCGGTCGAATGTCGCGAGGTCGCCGGTGGTGTAGTAGTCGATGAGGCTGCGGATAATCTGTCGTTGTGCATCGTTTTCGGCATAGTTTGCCGCGCTGTCGAGATTTTCGACAATGTGGGCAATAGCATCGCCATAGAGACCTCCGAGTTTGTAGGGTTCTTCAACAACCTTTCCGTCGACTTTTTTAAGACGGGTGTTGAGGCCATAGGAGATGGGCGTTTCGTCGTTGGGCTTCTTGATGGATTCGTAGTAGGCTTCGACTTCAGCCTGGGTCAGGCCGTTTTCGTAGAAATTGCAAGCCGATGTGGCGATAAGGTCTTGTCCGGAAGCTTGGTTGACACGTTTGGCATCGCGGGCGGGGTCGAAGATTATGTCCAGCAGTGTCTGCGAATCGGCCACGGCTTTGTCGGCCGGCAGCTTGGCCAGCTGTCCTTCGATAAATTCACGACTGAAAGCAGGGATAAATTTGTCGGTGGAATAGTGGTGATGAATACCGTTGCCAAACCACACTTGTTTGATGTAGGTTTCAAACGCCTTATAGTCGGCATCGTTTTTGTCGCCGTCGTAGTTTGTATAGACAGCTTCAAGCATGTTGCGTATGTCGAGGTTGCGGGCATAGTTCTGGTCCCACAAGATGTCGCGGCCCCACTGGGCGGCTTCGGTCAGATAGTAGACCAGAATTTTCTGGTTAAGGGTGAGGTTTTCGAAGTCGGGCACCTTGTAGCGGAGCACTTCGATGTCGGCAAAACGGTCGACATTGTAGTTGAAATCGTCGTTGCCATCGGCTTTCTGCGCCGTTTTTGAGCACGACGTTGCCATCATCATTGTGGCCATTGCAGCAAAGATTATTTTTTTCATATTATAATATGTGTTATTTGAGGCGGAAGTTGTAGCCCAGCGTCACTTCTATGGTCATGTTTCGCGAAGCACCGAAGGTGTCGGCTTTCGAAGAAGGATAGATATTTCCCAGACCATAATAGAAACGACCTTCGACACAGATTGAGTGACGCGGTTTGACCCAGAACTCAAAGCCGACACCGGCACAGATGCCGTAGTCGAACTTGCCCGTTATGTCGGCCCACAGCTGTTCGGTCTGGCGGTTTTTGGGAAAATCGGGCACGGAAGCCGTGTTTTTGTAGTCGAAGTCGGCCTTTATTTTGTCACCCAGATAGAGCGACACCTCGGGACCGAGATTAATAAAAGTTTTGAAACGCTTGCTTCCAAAGTATATGTGGGTGAGCAGCGGCAGGTTGATATATGTAATAGTGCGAGAGTAGCTGAAATCGTGCTCTTCGAAATCTTCCTTCCAGCCGCGCTGCACCCAGCCAAGCTCGGCAATGAGACCGAAAAGTTTTTCTTCGCTATATCGGAAAGTTACGGCACCGGTTGTTCCGTTGGTCCATGTCTGCTTTACACTCGGCGAAAAGGACATCTGCGACATTGTCATGCCGGCGCGTCCACCGATGCTGATGTGGGGCTTATAGTGCGTTTCGGCCACCGCCGGCATGATGGCCGCGAATATGGCGGCAAGAAAGATTGCAAACTGTTTCATCATAGTATTCGCCATGTGATGTGTCCGTCGGTGTGGTATTTAATGAGGTATATCGAGCTGTTGAAGTAACCGTTGTCGGATTTTTGAAAATCGAACACCGACTGGACGCCTTCAAAGCTGCGGGGACGCAGAGGGTCGAAGCTGCCTTCGTTATAGCGGAGATTTTTCACCAGCATACAAGCCGTGTCAAAGCCCAGGAAAGCCTGCGAAGGCACACTTTCAATAATTTTGCTGCCATACCAGCGGCGGAAATTATCCTCTACACCCTTGGCCGAGAAACCGCTGAAGTTGTCGCAGAAACGCGAATAGACCGTAACCTCCATTTTGTTGAGCAAATCCAAAGCATCGCCTCGGAAAGCTGTCCAGTCGGGATAGCCAAAAAGGGCAACAATCGTAGTAGGCTCGGGAATATTTCCGTCCTCGTCGGCCTCGGTCATCATCATGCGGTCGCGAAATGAACGCACCACGTGGGCAAATTTGCCGAACTCTGTCACAGAACCGGAAGAGGGCACAATTACAAATTTGCCCTCACGGCCATTGAGCACGTCAAGCTCCGAGCTCAACAGGTTGGAACCATATTCAATGACGATGGGCACAATTCCCTCGTCGACATATCGCTGGGCCAAATAGTTTGTAAACGATTCTTTTTCGTTACGCCCCTCGCGGCTGCGCAGAATCACGGGGGTGTAGCCGTCGAAGTCGCGCATCATTCCGTCTACAGCAAGCTCATACATCTTTCGTTGCGGAGTGTTGCCCTGAATCACAGCCGGATTGTCCAGATACAATGTATCGGGCACATTAAAAACGTTGAGCACATAGTTGCCACGACTAACGGCCTTGGCGGCTGCTGCACGCTCAATGTTTTCGTCGGGAACAATAATTACCGCCGAGAGCGACACCACTGCGCTGTCGAGCAGTGCATCGATCTGGTCTGCCCCAAGATTGTCTACATCGAAAACATTGATTTCCACATCGCCCTTACGGCTTGCAAGTGTATCAAGTCCCAGCAAAAAGCCCTTATAGAAGTCAAGCGCAAGCTTGTTTTGCCGCGAGGTCTCATCGGCTTTGAGTCCGAAAGGCAACAGAAGGCTCACCGACGAGCGCAGCTCGGTGGCCGTGACCAGGGTGTCGGCCGCTTGTTCATCTGAAACAGGAGCCGAACCGACGGCAGCATCCGAATCGACAGCCGGAATCACAACATCCGATTGTTGAACACCCGCGACATCTGCCGGCTGCTCAGCGACAAATTCTTCGAAGGGGAAAAGGAGCACCTGGCCCTTTTTGACACCATCCTCGGCCGAGGGATTGTTGCGGACAATGTCCTCACGGCTCACGCCCAGTTTTTTCGATATTCCGTAGACGCTTTCCTTCTTACCTACTTTATAATAAAAATATTTTGTGCCGTTGACGGTTTTCACCGGCAGGTCGAGAGCCATGCCAGAAGAGAGAGTCAAGCACAGGGCAAGAACAGCCGTCAAGCGTTTGAAATTGATTTTCATGCTTAGCTACAAGTCTTTTATTGAGACAACAACTGATTGAATCATCAAAATTAGTAAAAATTTTCCGCTCCACCATAACAAGGCGGGAAATTTGCTCAAAATCAACGTGGATGTTCAGAACTGGAAGTAGATGAACGGCTGCACAGATTCGCTGCGAAGCTCTATGACGAGCTGCACCACAATGATGAATATCAACAACTTCACCACCCATGGGGTGCGCACAAACCATGCAGCCGCACCGTTCCAGAAAGCGGAGGGCAGAGCATGCGCCACAATGATGACACACATCAGAATGAGCCACAAGATGCGCGAGGCTGCAAAGGGCAGTGCATGAGCCAGCGAAAAGTCGGTGAATACCGACGACAGCACAGCGACGGAATCCTGCCACGTGTCGGCACGGAAAAACACCCACAGTGCTGCCACAAAACTCATGGTTGCAAGCCACGACAGAGCGCGGAAAGGCCATGTGTCCGGCAATTGTGACACAAATGGCCTGGAGGCTTTATGAACAGCCAGGCCGGCACCATGCATCGCTCCCCAAAAAACAAACTTCCAGGCTGCTCCATGCCACAAACCGCCCACAAGCATCGTTACGAAACTATTAATATAGGTACGCGCCCTACCCTTGCGGCTGCCGCCGAGAGGAATATACACATAGTCGCGCAGCCACGAAGACAGCGAAATGTGCCAACGCCGCCAAAACTCGGTTAGATTCTGCGACTTATAGGGAAAGTTAAAATTTTGTGCCAGTTTGAAGCCCATAATCAGGGCAATGCCAATGGCCATATCTGAATAGCCCGAAAAATCGCAGTAAATCTGCATTGTGTAGCCAATTATGCCCATAAGCGATTCAAAACCCGAATAGCCGCCGGGTGTCTGGAATATAAGGTCGTTATACTGTGCTATATAGTCGGCAATGACGGCTTTTTTCACCACTCCTAAAATAATGAGCCACAGCCCCATATAGATTTCGAAGCGCGTAGCGTGATGACATTTGCGGATTTGGGGAAGAAAATAGTCGGCCCTGACAATCGGGCCTGCCACAAGAGCCGGAAAAAACGACAGAAAGAAAGCATACTCCAACCATGTGCGCGTCGGGTTCACCCTTCCCTTGTACACATCTATTATATAGCTCACCGACTGAAAGGTGTAGAACGATATGCCTACCGGCAACACGAGTTCCAAGGGTTGGAAATTGCCTGAGACAAGGGCGTTGAGGTTCCAAAGAAAGAAATTTGCATATTTGAAGTAGCCTAGTATGCCCAGCGACAAAGACAGAGAAATCGCTACGCACCAACGTCTGTATGCCACCGTACGTCCGGGTCGCACCATTGCGCGCGACAGAATCCAGTCGGCAACCGAGGTGGCACCAAGCAGCACCACAAACATACCGCTGCATTTATAATAGAAGTAGAGACTGAAAGCGACAACAAAAATTAGCATCTGCCCCATTCGGCGGCGAAACAGCGCATAGAGCGGCATGAAAAGCAGGAACAAAGCCCAGAATGTGCCCGACGAAAAAAGGAGCGGCGACGAGGCATCATAGCTTATAAACTCCCCTATTTTGCTGAGTAAGCTGTCTGTCATAGCTTTTACTTTTCGTTTGGCTGATGAACAAACACACGCTTGGCCCGGCTTTTCGGCACCGGCGGCAAATCGAGGAGAATTGGATGGGACGAATGAGCCGGCATCCAGCGCACCACGCTGTCCATCCACTGCATGGCCGAAGCCGGAGTAGGATGAGCCCCATCCTTTCCGCGCTCAAATGCCATGCCTCGGCTTTCGAAAAAGCTGCCACGAGGCACAGTTGAAGCAATGAGGTTGTTTATGCCCGTGTCTTCCTTCCAGTTAGGAGGCCCAATCCATAAGAAGGGCACCGTGTCGATATCATTCACAATTTTCTCGACAAAGCCTCTTCGCTTGGAAGCAATATCTCGCACAAAGAGCTCATTCGCACCAAGGCAGACGAAGACAAAGTCGGGCTTTATGCGCTCCATATAGTGTTTCAGTTTGTCGGACTGCCCCCAACGCTCGGTTGTGGAACTATACCAAATCACGGCATATAGCGTGTGGCCGTTCGCATCGGCATAAGCCGCAAGCCGCGGCGACAGGCCGTCGAGCATCGAATCGCCTATAAACAGTATGGTTTTAGGCAACGAATCACACTTGACTTGCCTCTCGAGAGTTGTCTTCTCCAGAACTTCTGCCACAAACTTTTCCTCTATTTCGGCTGCTTCCGGGGGGGCGCAACAAAAAAAATCGGCAAAGCCCGAGGGCTTAAGTTTGTGACCGGCAACAGTAGGAGGCTCGAAGGCCGAAGCGACGACAAAAACCACAAAAGCCGACAAAAGCAGCAGCCACAATTCGAAATAATGCCGCTTCATTGCTCTGTCAGTAAGAAATTATGCGATAGGCTGTTCCGTTGCGCGATGGTCCCACGTGGTAGGGGCGCAGACCATAATGGTCGCGGGCCGCCGGGCCGCTCACCGGTGCTCCGTTGAGCGAGAACACATCATAGGTGCTTCCACACACGGGACAGCGTGCCAGCATCTGCTCATCAATTTCCACGCGCGTATCGGCCTTGCACTCAACAGGGCATGCAAGGTCGTAGGCCAAAGGCTCGCCCATTACGTCGCTCACCAGCAGGATGCCGCCAAAACCCGTAAAGGTATTTGCCGTCCATGCAAAAGCCCGCGGCTCTCGAAGTTCGCGGATGAAGCGGCGGCTCTGCATGGCCCCGCTCACACCATAGATATCCCAATCGGCCACGGTGGAAAATACCACATTGACCGGAGCCACCGGAATACGGTCGTCGTCGACAGAATGGCACGAACTGATGCCCATAGCCGCAACAGCCGCAACAGCAAGCAACAAAGGTCGCATCATCGACAAAGCAGGTCAGAGCAACGATGCAAACATGCCGCCCATCTGGTCCACGGCTTTCTGAATTGCCGGACCTACAAGAGCCTTGAGCATAAAAGGCAGTTCGACTTCAATCTGCGACGAAGCCTTGACAGCATTGTCGCCATCAGCTTCGTAATTGAGGCTCAGCGATATAGGCACCGGCGAGCTCGATGCAGACAAAGATAGGCGCCCGGGGATACGCTCGGTGACATCAAGACATATTTTGCCCACTTGCGGTGTGGTAATTTCAATGCTGTCCATGCCAAAATGCACATCGCCAATGCGTGCGCGGTCCTCGGCAGGAAGCTCGTCAAGTTTATGTTGCAGAAATGTGAAGTCGCTCAGCCGTTCCGTCATTTCGTCGAACGACATGTTGATTGTCGTCGGTTTCGATGAATATTTCTCCATGTCGGTGTCGGCTTAACGTTCGGGAACCCAGTTTGCAGGGTCATGGCGCCAGCACTGCAAAGTCTCAACATCGCTTTCGGCGATATATTTTGTTTTGAGAGCAGCTTCAATCAGGGTGTTATAATTGCTCAATGTCATAAGACGCACACCGGCTTTTTCAAAGTTGGCATCGGCAAGGTCGAAACCGTATGTGAAGAGAGCCAACATGCCAAGCACCTCGCCGCCGGCATTGCGCACGGCCTCAACAGCCTTGAGCGAGCTTTTACCCGTAGAAACGAGGTCTTCGATCACAACCACTTTCTGGCCCTGACGCAAATCGCCCTCGATGAGGTTTTCCAGCCCATGATCTTTGGGAGTGGAGCGTATATATACAAAAGGAAGGTTGAGCATATCGGCTACAAGCGCGCCCTGGGCAATGGCCCCTGTTGCAACGCCGGCAATTGCATCGGCCTCGGGGAAGTTTTCAAGAACAAGGCGGGCAAGTTCAACTTTGATAAAGTTGCGCACCTCCGGATAGGAAAGTGTGCGACGATTATCTGTATAGATGGGTGAATTCCAGCCAGAAGCCCACACAAACGGATTGGCAGGCTGAAGCTTCACTGCATTGATTTTAAGGAGTTTTTCGGCCAAAAGGCATGCTACGTTTTTCATAAGTCGTGTTTCTATGTTTCAAGTTGCAAAGTTAACGAAAATTTTTCAATCTCACACCAAAAAAAATCAATCCACTCCATGGGCGATTAATCTGCGCCGAATCAGGCCCATCAGGATTTATCGGTATTTATAGGTGGCTCGACCGATTTAAACCGCCCCAAAAACACAAAAAGAATTTTTTTTCGAAAAGATTGCAGAAAAATTTTGTCAATCCAAAAAGAAGTACTAACTTTGCACTCGGAAAAACCACATGGTACCATGGCCGAGTGGTTAGGCATCGGTCTGCAAAACCGAGCACAGCAGTTCGATTCTGCTTGGTACCTCAATTAAAACTTAACATCAAATATGATTATCGTACAAGTAAAAGAAGGTGAGCTCATCGAACGAGCACTCAAGAAATTCAAACGTAAATTTGAAAAAACCGGCATTGTAAAAGAACTTCGCAGCCGCCAGGCTTTCCAAAAGCCCTCTGTCACCAACCGCAAAAAAATCATGAAAGCGGTCTACGTGCAGCAGCTCCGTTCGGTAGAGGAGTAATCCGCCGCCCTTCACTTTCACTTTAAAAGCCATACAGCTCTCGGCTTCTGCCGGGAGCTTTTGTTGTTTTGAGCCAAACATTCCAGGTTTGGTTTTCGGGGCCCAAGCCAATCCATGCGTTATGATGGTACAATGGAAGCACGATGCCGGCAGCATGAGCACTGCCTTCGACAGCCTAATGCAACGGATTTTCGAATTGACCCGGTTTTCGTTAAATATAGTGAAAGAATGCTATAATTAACTCCGTGACAATCTACAAAAGAGCAATTTTGCGTAAATTTGTAGGCTATGAAATTCTCTACAATCATATTAAACGGACTTTTCTCCATTCTTGTTGCGACAGCCGCCACACTGCCTATGATGGCAAAGAACAATGCTCGCAGCGAATTGGGGCGCCCCGACATAGATGCTATCGCCAAGGCAAGCATAGATGAGGATTCGCCATACTATTATCCCAAACTTCTCAAATCGTTTCTGTCCAACGACACAACAATGACGCCGCAGGACTTTCAATATTTCTACTACGGCACAATGTTTCAGGAAGACTACGACCCCTACCGAGATTCGCCCAACGCAGCGTTGCTCAACGAACTCCTTCCCATATATGCCAAACAAAACCGCAGCCGCTCGGACCGTAACAAGATGCTCGACTATGCGCTTCAGGTCATCGACGACAACCCCGTCGACCTGCGACAGCTCACAAACCGCATTTATGTCTACGAAAAAAACGGCAAGTACGACCTCTCCAAAATATGGCAGCACAAACTCAACCACCTGCTACTTGTCATCGCTGCATCGGGCACAGGCTCCGATCCTGATAATGCCTTTATAGTGGTCTACCCTCAGCATGAGTACGACTTTCTAAATTTATCGGGTATAACTGCGAGCAGCCAGCGATTCGAGCCACCCCACTATGACTGTATCGAGGTGCGCAAGGAGGGAACCGACGAAATCCAATCTTATTATTTCAATATCAGTGAGATGCTGCACCAATATTTCGAAAAACATCCTTCGGAAATGCAGCAGGCATCCCAATCGAACAAATAGCATCAGGCTACGATGAAAAAACGTGACATAATACTCCTTGGCGCGGTTCTTGCCGCCAATGTTGCAATAGCCGTTCCGGCACAGCGTGTTTTCCGCATCTATACACAGCCCGACGGCTCGCAAATCGAGGCCATGGCCGTCGGCGATGAATTTTGCCGCGCATATATCGATGCCGAGGGCCAATATATGACTCTCGACGATGATGGTTTTATACGCCCGACAACAGCCGAAACCGTTCAACAACGGCGGGAGGCAAGCCCCTTGCTCAAAGCCATCGACAAGGGACGAGGCAAGCTGCTCAAAGCTCGTGCCGCCGGCCGCAGCGAAACGACAGCCGACGAGCTGCCTCAGCACGGCATGGGCCTTTTTACCCGCGCCAGTGCCTATCCTCTGCAAGGCAAGGTGCGTAGCCTTGTGTTTCTTGTTGAATATCAGGATGTGAAATTCAGCACCGAAAATCCGCTGGAATATTTCGCAGCCAGCCTCAACGAAGAAGGCTTTGCCCGCAACGGAGCCACAGGGTCGGCACGTGACTACTTTCTCAAACAGTCGGATGGTGCATTCGACCCATCGTTTGATGTTTTCGGTCCCGTGACTCTCTCGCAGGAGCGCGCCTACTACGGCGGCAACAACCGTTATGGCGACCTTCACCCCGAAGAGATGGTCACCGAGGCTGCCGATTCGCTGGCATCGGTAATCGACTTCTCGCTCTACGACCAGGACAACGACGGATATGTGGACAATATCTATGTGATATATGCCGGCGAGGGCGAAAATTCGTCCAACGTTGCCGATGCTGTCTGGCCACACAGCTCAGCCATATACGATTCGGCAGAATATAACGGCAAATACCTCCTTAACTACGCCTGCTCCAACGAGATTTTTTCTTATGGCCCAACGGGTATCGGTCCCTTCATCCATGAGTATTCGCATGTGCTGGGACTTCCCGACCTATACAATACGGCGAACGTTGCGCCTTATACACCCGGTTTGTTCGACGTTATGGACCAGGGGAGTTACAACAATAATGCAAACACCCCCCCTAACTACTCATCTTTCGAGCGCAATGCCTTGCGGTGGCTGCGCCCTACTCTGCTGTGCGATGCCGAAACCATCACACTTCATCCTCTTGACGTCGAAAACGAGGCATGTCTGATTGCCACTGCCACCGACACCGAATTTTTCCTGCTCGAAAACCGCCAGCTGGTGGGCAACGACACGTATATTCCACATCACGGCATGCTTGTATGGCACATAGATTTCGACCAGGGCAAGTGGGATGTCAACACAGTCAACAACCGCCGCGTGCATCAGTATGTCGACATCGTTGAAGCCGGCAACCAAGTATCCACCAACTTCGCAGATTACAGAAGCTCATATCCCTTCCCCGGCACCAGTGGCGTAACTTCTTTCACTTCCGAGACAAAACCGGCACTTGTCGACTGGGCTAAGAATCCTATCGACATGCCTATTACCAACATAACCGAGCACCCCGACGGGTCGGTTAGCTTCGATGTCAAAGGAGGCTCCAACGGTGTAGGCTGCATAGCTGCGGTCAACAGCTCTCTTTCAATTACTGCCGAAGGACTCGCGCTCAACATCAGAGCGTCGGCAAACTCACAAATAGACATCTACGCACCCGACGGAACCTTAAAAGCATCGTTGACAACCGATAATAACGGAGAGGCGAAATGCACACTGCCCTCCCGCGGTATTTATTTGGTCAATAGCCGGGGCACAACACGCAAGATTGCCCTCTGACACTATGACCAAACCTTGCAACCCGGCACGCTTTCGCCTCGACTTCATCAAAGAGAACACATTCAACCGCTTGTGGAGCGTACGCCTCACCCGCGGACGCGTCGTTGCTGTGTCGATAGTGATTTTTGCCGCCGGTCTTGCGCTTGTATGGGCTGTCTTTGCCTTTACTCCTTTGCGGCAACTGCTGCCGGGGGCTTTGCGCGGCGACCTCCGAACCAAGTATGTCGATGCGGCATTACGCCTCGATTCGCTCGAAAATGCTGCCCGCATCAATGCCGCCTATCTCGGCTCGATAGTCCGTGCTGTACAGGGCGACACCTCCTCGGCAACACATGCAGCATCGGTTCCGGCAACAGTTGCCGATTCACTCCTCGCGGCAAGCGAAGCCGAACGTCTTTTTGTCAAAAAATTCGAGGACGAAGAGCGATTCAACCTGTCGGTGTTGGCACCCATTGCAGCCGATGGCATGATTTTCTCGCCTCCTTCGTCATCGATTGGCGAGGTAAACGAAATAGCGTCGTCGCAAGGCATACGCATCTGCACTACTCGCCGTGGAGCCATCAACGCCGTATACCGCGGGACTGTGATTGCAAGTGATTATAACGAGGCCGGGCTTTCTACTGTCACCATACAACATCCCAACGACTTTGTGAGCATCATTTCCGGAGCTGCCGAGGTAATTGTCGATAAAGGCGACAAAGTTGTAGCCGGTCAACGTATTGGTTCGACCGACGTTTCAGGTGTTTTTATGTTTGAATTATGGCACAAAGGCTCGGCTCTCGAACCGGCTGAATATATACCTCTGCAATGAAATTTTTAAAACACTACTGGCCCTCGCTGCTTGTTGTGGCCGTAATTGTCTACGCCACACTTTTTCCCGACCCTCTGCCTGATGAACCGGCATTCAAAATTCCACATCTCGATAAACTGATTCATGCCATTATGTTTGGCGGCATGGCCGGAGCCTTGGCTTTTGACTATCAACGTTCTCACCGCTCCCACTCTCTTGGGCACCGTGCCATGCTGGCGTGCTGTGTCATTGCTGCAGCTTTTGGTCTCGTCATTGAATTTGCCCAGGAAGCAATGGGCCTCGGGCGCTCGGGCGATGAATACGATTTTGTTGCCGACTGCGCAGGCACCATTGTCGCCTTCTTTGCCGCACCTCCCGCAATCCGCGCAGTGCTGCGCAAAAAATAACTCCCGATAACTCCCGAAAAAAATCCCGATTAATCGGGATTTATCAGGATTAATCGAGATTCATCGAGAGTTTTGGCTATTCCATCGGCAGGATGCCGTCACAATGGGGATAGTCGCTGCAGCCCCAAAATTCGCGGCCTTGCATGCGACCCTTCTTCTGAACTCTCTTGAGCATGGGTTTTCCGCATTTTGGGCATGTTGGAGCTCCGCTCATCGACGCCTGATTTTTTCGAGCTTCAAGTCTCTCGACAGTCATATTTTCCGTAAAGCCGCCCACCTCTCTAAAGGTCTCAAGCTGGCCCTGAATCTGAGCCTGAAGCATTTTGTTTTCTCTCAAACACATTACCAAGAGCGCATTGGCAGCTACCTCGGGAGTTGAATTATCCAACCATGGGTCAAATTTACTTTTCTGAGCAAGTATATGAATGGCAGCATCGTGAAGATAACTGTTGGAATAATTTGGCTTGTCCAATTGCATTCGCCAAATCGATTCGCGGTCGGGATTTCCAATTGCCCACACATCAGCTTTCTTGCGCAAGAGAAAATTAAAGACATCGCCCTGAAGCTCGTCAAAACTTGCTCTTGCCGTATCGAGGAGACGCATCTCCGACTCAACCGATGTTGAATGACGGGCAGAACCTTCGGCGATATTTGCCACTCCGCACCTTGCAGCCATAACCATCTGGTCATACAGACGGCGACCCGGGTCCATGCGGTAATCAATGAATCGCTCACAGAAATCCTGTGTCGCCAATTGAATGACATTGGCTAAAATCCACGAATTGAGCCAGTGATAGGATTGCGAAAATTGGATTTTCACTCCCATAGTTGAAAAAAATTAAAAATCCCGATTAATCATGATTTATCAGGATTAATCATGATTAATCGGGATTAAAAGTTGAGAAAATAAATTTATTTCACCAGCACTTTTGTAGCTTTGGTGCCTTGACGACGGATGTAGAGACCGTTTTCGGGATTAGCAACGCGCACGCCCTGAAGGTTGAAGTATTCCACTGCAGCGTTGTTGTCGACAGTGATGTCTTCAACACCTGTGGGGTCGTTGAAGAGGGTGTAAGCCACACCACCGGGAGTAATCTGTGAGAGAGCAGCATAGGAACCGGCAGTAGCTATGCCATAACCGTTAGTACCATTGGGAACAGGGAATGCCTGACCACCCATCAAAGCATAAACCCGGGAAGTTCCTGCAAAATCACCCATAGCATGACCGCCTTCACTTTCATCTTTGTCGGTATAGTAGCCGAGAGCTGAAACAAGTATTGTTCCGTCGGGTGTAACAGCTGCAGCACTGAGCTCCGAATAGTTTACATTGCCGTCGATAAATTCGTATTTCGCCTTAACAGGATTGGCATATACGTTATCTATTGTGAAAACTTGTTCGCCAACACGCTGGTCATCAGTACCAGCGTTTTCTGCATAAGATTCGTAACCTACGAAACAAACACCTCCCTGAGCATTATAGTATATCTTTGAGGGAACGTTGAGAGTTTTAGCACCTGCTGCAGGAGCTGCAATACGATTTTGGAGTGCTATAGTTTCACCGTCAGCAGAGAGAGAAACGCAAATGTAATCATATTCAGTTGAAGGAGTTTCAGCTTTTTCAACTGATTTTGCACTGCTGACAACAAGAGGACCATTACCGGCAAAAACAGCGTTGACATAATCACCGGCAGCGTCGAAAGTTACTGACGAAGCCGAATACTGAGCATCTAAAGTGGCAAGAGCACCGTCGGTAGAGCAATTGAGCACATTTTGGCAACCTGCAAGGTCGGCATTGAGTTTCAAGACAGCAGCACTGCTAAGGTCTACAAAAAATTCACCAAACCAAGGGTCATTATAGGAACCTTTGAATTCTGCTTCACCATTCTTAGTGTAGCCGGTGAACACGGCAGAAGCATAAACAGCATCGGCAATAGCCTGGAGATGGTTGATTTTGAAATAAACATCACCGTCCATTGGGTAGTACATACCGGTTGCTACAAGTTCGGGAAGACCATCGGGAACGAAAGTTGTCACAGCTTTTACAACACCGTCGGCATCGTATTTTGCGATGAACGAAGAGTTCTTTTCGCTCGTGGGAGCACCTTCAACCATCTGGCCTTCCTTCACGATTTCGTCGCCCGAGGTGGTGCCGAAAGTGATTTCGTCGGCATAGACACCGGCCACATATACATTGCCGTCGTTGTCTGCATCGATAGCAGTGATGCTTGCGGCACCTGTAATGGCAAATGCCCATTTAACACCTCCGGTAACGTCATATTTGATGACATACGCACTGGTGCCAACAGGAGTGAGGGCATCACCGGCGGGAGAGAATTCCTTGTCGAAAGCACCGGCAGCATAGAAATTACCGGCCTTGTCGACAGCCACAGGGGCGTTCCAGAGCTGGCCGTCGGTAGTCGTCTGGGAAACATTCCACACCGGCTTGAGATCTGTCACAGCAGCTGATGCGACCACTACGCTGCATGCGGCAAGCATTGAGAGTAGAGTTTTTTTCATAATGTTGGTTTTATATTGGAATAAACTTGATTTTGCCAGATATATTGGTGTTTGTGGTTGCAAAGTTACACTATTTCTTCAACAACCACAAACACTATGCCAAAGTTTTTTTTAGTCGGCCAGACCGGGATTGGCAGTGATGGCTTCGGATGGAATGCGCAGAGTGTAGCGAGGGTCATCCTTCTGGAGCGTGCTTGTCTCGCCGCGATATGTACGGGTCATTTCAGGACGTGTGGTGCGGCGGAGGTCGAACCAGCGATGACCTTCGAAGGCAAGCTCTCGCGCGCGTTCACTATATATTTCGGCGAGCAGTTGGTCGTTGTTCATCGCAGCCACCTCTGTCTCCTTTGCCGCTCCATTGTCGTTGAAGCGTTTGCGTTGGAGAGTTAGCAGATATTCGGCTGCATCGTCGTAGAGCCCCAGCTGCCATGCAGCTTCGGCTGCATTAAGCACCATTTCGCCAACTCGGAATGTGCAGCTATAAGTGTTGCTGCCGCCTTTGGAGAGAAGGATGTTTGAGGTCGTCACTTGATTGTAATACACGGCCTTGCGAAGATCGGAATTGGCATAGCTGCGGAAGAAGTCGCGATTTACCTTGAATGCACGGGCATACTGTGCCGGCATCACTTCTTCGAGGGCTAAAATATTCTCTACCGAATTATAAGCGTTTGGCAACTCTGAGCGGACATCGGAAAGAGAGTTTTTCTTTGCGAGCACTCGCTTGGAAGCATCGAGCGCATCCTGCCACAGCCCCATGTAGAGATATACGCGCGAACGCAGGGCATCGACGCAGAGGGTATTGAAGCGATAGTTATAACCGAGTTCCCAAGTGTCGATATTGAGATAGTCCTCGGCCATTTCAAGGTCATTGAGGATGGAGGTGTACACCTCGTCGAGCGTGTTGCGCGAGAGCACTGCCTCCACGTCGCTGTCGAGCTTCAAGGGAACAGCCTTTGTGCTTGCGGGAGTACAGTTGGTGTATGCCGGGGCATAGAGGTTGGCAAGCACAAAGTGCATATAGGCACGTAGCATATAGGATTCGCCCACCATCTGACGGATTTCGTCGGTAGTGCCGTCGGTAATCTTGTTTTCGGATTCTATTACATAGTTAGCAATGAAAAGCACGTGGTAGAACGTACGCCAGGAGAAAGAGACAGTGTTTTCGTCCATTCCTTCGTCCTTCCACCGCCATATGTCCAGGTATGAGCTCAGGTCGTTTGGCGAGAGGGTGGCGTCGAACTGCACCATGTCGGAGCGGAAGTCGGCAAGGCCTCGGTCGGAAGGAACGTTGGTATATGCCTCGGTGAGGAGAGCGCGAAATTCGGGAGCCGTGGTCGGTATAACCTTTCCCACGGGCTGTATGTCGAGGAAGCTGTCGCAGGAGCTTGCCAGCATGGCACCGGCAAGGGCAAGGACAGACAGAACCTTTGGTAATTTCATGTTATGTGTAAGTTATCAGAATTTGACTTGAAGATTGAACGAATAGCTCTTGGGAATGGGCTGTGCAAAGGGGTTGCCCATCGTCTCGGGATCGAGGAAGTTCTTATAGTTTGCACCGAACACCAGCAAATTGCGAGCCTCGAAAGCCACACGCACACTGCTCAGGCCGGCATGGTGGATGAAGGGCAAGGGAAGGTTGTAGCCAAGAATGACGCTCTGCAGACGCACATGGTCGGAACGTTTCACCCACGAATCGAGCATGCTGTAGAGCGTAAATTCGCCGTACTGAGTGCGTTCGTCGCTACGGACACCTTCGGGCATAAGAGCCGGAAGATTAGAAGTGGTGTTTGTTGGTGTCCAACGGTCCAGGATGTCGCGGTTGGTGTTCATGCCACGGTCGAACCAAACGCTGTTGTACGAAGGCTGGATACGAGTGAACATCTTCAGGTTGAAGGCGAAATTAACGGTAAGGTCGAAATCGCGCCAGTAGAAGTTGTTGATAAAGCCACCGGTCCAAAGCGGATCGCCCGAACCCATATATGTATATTTGTCGCGTTGTTCTGCAGCTGTGAGTGTGCTCGCCCCCGCGCCGTTTAGTTTAAGAAATTCCTTTGCCGTCACTTTCTCGCCATTCTCGCCCCAGAAGAGCGGATAGCCCTGGTCGTCGAGGCCGGCAGTCTTGTAGGCAAATATTGCACTGACGGGAAAGCCTTCGCGTGATGGAGTTGTCTGGTTGAAAGGCACAGTCTCGTGAAGCACTTTGTTCTCGTTATAGGCAATGTTGAAATTTGTAGTCCAGCGGAAATCCTTGTTTGCAATGTTTCGTGTTGCCAAAGCAAATTCAATGCCACGGTTCTCCATCGAAGCCCAGTTGACCATGGTTGAGAGGAATCCGGTTTCGAGGGGGAGCATTTTGAGCGAAATCAGATCGTTGCCCCTGCGATAGTAGGCATCGGCCGAAATAGTGATGGCACTGTTGAGAACACTAATATCGAGGCCGGCATTTGCGGTGTGTGTCTTCTCCCAGCGCAGACGGCGGTTTGGCGGAGTGCCCAGCACAATCACATCTTCGGTTACCCCGGGCAGGATAGAAGCATTGTTGTAATTGCCCATTACATACGACGAGGTCGATTTGTCGATATTTCCCTGCACGCCATAGCTTGCACGGAGGGCGAGGTTGTTAATAGCCGTCACATCGCGGAGCCAAGGTTCGTCGGAAATGCGCCACAGGGCGCTGAACGAGTAGAGCGGCAGGAAACGATATTTCTTTGCAACGCCGAAAAGGTCGGAACCGTCGAAACGGACACTGGCCCCAAAGGTGTAGCGACGCAGCAGCGAGTAAGATGTGGTGCCGTAGAAAGAGGCATAGGCATTCTCCTGCTGACTTTCGACGTGGAGGGGGAATGTACGAGCCCACGATTCGTTGGGGAAAATCACCGGCTTGCTGGTGAGTGTTTTGCGGTCGTAGCCATAAGCAGTGGAAGAGAACGAATCGTACCATGTTTTGCGCAGCTCGGTGCCGAGCATCACTTCGAGCTCGTGGTTGGCAGCAAGGCGTTTGCTGAATTCAATCTGTGCCTTCCAGTTAATCTGTTTGTTTGTCGATTTGCTCTGCATGTGACGTCCACCGTCGGGCAGGAAGGTTTTGCGCACACCGTCAGAACCCATCACCTCGGTGCGGTAGAATTCCTTGCGCATTGCATAGGTTTCTTTCGAGGCATAGGTCTGCGTCTCAGTGTTGTCGTACTGAAAGCCCACCTGTGTTGTGGCTTTCAACCAGTCGTTGAAACGCAGGTCGGCATCGAGCAAGGCAGTGAGACCGCTGTTCTCAAGTGTATAGTCTGTATTGTTGCGTTCTTCGAACACATTGAATTTCAAGTCACTGTCCTCGCGGCCTTGGATATCGATGTCATAGACATAGTTACCGAGGTCATCATAGGGAATCTGGTAGGGGTTTGCACGGCGGGAATAGTAAACCGGATTCGAAAAGCCGTCGTTGTCGGTCAGATACGAATCATTCTTGCGACGGTTTGCAAACACCGAAGCCCCTACCTTGAATTTACTGCTCAAACGATAGTTGGTTTTGAGCACAATGTTGAAGCGGTTCATCGACACACCGGGAACATTGCCCTTTTCGTCCTGATAGCCGAGCGAAGTATAATATGTAGCTTTGTCGCCGCCACCCGAAATGCTCAGGTTATATTCCTGGCTGAAGGTATCGCGGAAAAGGATGTCGTTCCAGTCGGTATTGATCAGACGAAGGTCGTTGATTTGTGCCTGTACATGAGCGGGCAAAGCAGCCCATCCGCCTTGTTTGAAAGTGTCGAAAGCGCCGTTGGCCTGAAGAATACGGCTCACTGCGCCTTTATTTTCGCGATATGTGAAGTCGGTGCCGAGCAAGTCAAGCTCAAGGTCTACTTTCTCGCTGGAATTGAGGAGATTAAGACGGTCGATGTCGGGCTTGGGCGAATAGGTCAGGCGTGCGCCGAAAGAAATCTGCGCCGGGCCCTGCTTGCCGCTCTTGGTGGTGATAACAATCACACCATTTGCGGCTCGCGTACCGTAGATAGCCGTAGCAGCGGCATCTTTGAGCACGGTAATGCTCTCGATGTCGGCCGGATTGAGACCGGCAATCGACGACTGATAGAGGTTGTCAATGTCCTTAAGCTCTTCAGTCGAAGGCATTTCGGTGCCGTTCATAGGCACACCGTCGATTACCCACAGAGGGTCCTGCGTGCCTTGGAGCGAAGCCGTACCTCGAATACGGATTTTAAGAGGAGCACCGGGCGAACCGCTGCTCTGCAATGCCGACAGACCGGCCACCTGGCCTGCGAGGGCCTGGTCGATGTTCATAATTGAACCGAGTTTATTCTCGTCCACATCCATTTTCGAAATGGAGGCGGTAAGTTTGCGTCGTTCAATGGTTTGGTAGCCTGTTACTACAACGTCGGAGAGCGTCACCGTCGAGGGCGCCAATGTAAGGTCGTAGTTGTTGACTCCGGGCACCAGCATGATAGTGCGCGGATTGAAGCCCAGGCTCCGACATTCTATCTCTGTCACTGCATTTGGAATAGTGAGCGAGAATTTGCCGTCGATGTCTGTGACAACGCCAAGGGTCTTAGTCTTGACACCTGCCTTTTTCAGCTGTGCCTCGGACACTGTTATAGATGCGCCAATCAGAGGCTCTTTGTCTTCTTCCGACAAAAGCACACCGGTGATTGTACGTTGCGCACTGGCAGCAAAGGCCGGACAAATGGCCAAAAACAATATGGCTACCAGAAATGTGTTTAAAAATCTTTTCATAGCAAAACTGCTGAAAATGACTGTATTATGTGTATAACGGTTTATTGGAGAAAGTATGGATTCATCACTGTTTGAGCTGGGCAATGCCGAGGGCAGTGTTGATACGCATCACCAGATCCTGATAGTGATAGCGGGCATCACGCTGCGCCATTGGTATTCTCGAAATAAGCAGCTCGCGCAGGCGCATCAGTTCGCCGCGTTTGAGCGATATTGCATCCGACACACGGTTGCCCTGTGTACCGTAGAAGTTGAGAATTCGGCGACCTGCAGTGCGTTCGCCTGCCAAAGCGTGGCCCGAAGGATCTATGTCGGCACTGTCATGACTATGGCCCGAGCAACACATTTCATCGGGATTGTCAAGCATCATAGCCACATGGTCGGCATCAAGGCTGCGGTCGTTGGTTTTAAGCGTCTTCACGCCTTGGTTCTCGCTGGCTGCGATAAGGAGGGCATCTACAAAATTCTTTTGCACCGAACGCTCGCGGACATCGGGGGTCTGGCCTTTGATGGTTTTAGCAAATATTGCATTGTGGAGCATGTCAATCATCTCGGAGCTTTTGAAAGCTTTGTCTTTATTCATAGCCTCGTTTTCGAACATTCGGATGATACGGTTGTCGCTCAACAAGTCCCACAGCAGGAAGCTCTGTGCGTTTTTCAATATATAGTTGGGCGAGTTCTCCATACGACCTATGGGAGTGTTGGAAACGAGGAAGGTATAGTTCGTCAAATCGGCGTCGAAAAGCCACGCGGGTTGTGTCAGAGCCTCATCGATAAGGAATTGCACAGCCTGGCGCTGTCGGTCGGTGTCGACGAAACGATATGTTGTGCGGCCATCGCCAATAGTGGTGTTGTCAACGCAGATGCCGCCAATATTGGCAAGGACATGGTAGAGATAGCGCTGCCACTGTCCGATGATGGAATAGTAGAGACGCGAAGCTTCGTCGTAGTCCTGTCCGCGCGTGCCGTCTGTGGTCCATTCAATGATGTTAGGAACTATCCGTTTGAGGTTTGCTATGCCGTATTTTGCCGACTTCACAGGGTCTGAGCCAAGGTCTTCGCTCAATGCGCGGGGATCTATGGCTTCGCGCGAATCCTGGGCCTCGGAGTAGGCATAAAGAGGGCCTTCGTGGTTGTCGATTAGTTCCTGAAGAACTTCATCCTCTTCTTCGGGAGTATCTTTGCCAAACCAACGGTAGCCATATTCGATTGCGAAGCGGTCGTAGGGACCAATGTGCGGCGACAGGATTTTCACACCGTCGCCGGGCTGGGCTACATAGTTAAAGCGCGCATAGTCCATAATCGACGAACTCGTTCCTCCGAGCTCTTCAATAAAAGATGCCGAGCGCAACGAATCGGTGGGAATTGCCGCCGAAGCCATCATATTGTGCCGCAAGCCCAACGAGTGCCCCACCTCATGGCAGGCCACAAACCTCATGGCATCTCCAATGAGCTCTTCGGGCAGCTCGAGCGTCCGGGCACGCGGGTCGACGGCCCCTGTCTGGACCACAATCCAATCGTGCAGAATGTCGAGCACGTTGTGCCACCACATGATGTCGGCTTCGAGAATTTCGCCTGTGCGAGGATCGGTTATCGACGGGCCCATGGCGTTGGACTGTCTCGAGGCGGCATAAGTCAACACCGAGTAGTTAATGTCGTCCATATCCACATCCGTGCTGTCGGGAATCTGTTCCACCCTGACAGCGTTTTTAAAACCGGCAAACTCAAAAGCTTCGTTCCAATCCTCGATGCCTCGTTTAATATATTTGCGCCATTGATAGGGAATGGTGTTGTCAAGCCAGAACACTATGGGTTTTACCGGCTCGACGAGCACACCGGCAAGATATGCCTCTTTGTCCTCGTCGCGAGGTTCGAGACGCCAGCGAGTGATATAATGCCTGCGCGAAACGCGCTGCTGTTTATCGCCGTAGCGGAGGGCAGTCTCAGTGAAATAGCCCACTCGCGGGCTGACAAAACGACGTTTCATCTGTTTTTCGGGCAGCAGGAGAAGCGACGAACCCACCTCAACAGTTACATACACCTTGCCTCCCGGTTCGCTCACTGCTGTGGTGAGCTCACTCACCGCATAGATATTGTTATCGAAAGCCTTGACGGATTTTATTTTGGACAGAGCTTTGTCGGCCGAGCCTCCGATATTGATTTCGTTGAACACATCGTTGAAACTCGTCTTTGTTCCATCGTAAATATCGTTGACTTTCACCACCACCGCCGACGAATCGTTGTTGTAAGCCTCGATGGGAAACGAAGCCATTATTGGCGAAATATAATTGTCGGCCACCGAACGCGCCAGGGCATCGTCTTTTTTCACATCGGGCAAAGGGCGCGACTGGCGGACCATCAACCGCTTTCCAACAGTGTCGAGTTCGAAAGCCACCATACGGCTTGAATAGTTTATGCCCCGGTTCACACCGGCATCATTAAGCTCGGAGGGCACCTTCACGAACTTGTTGATAACAAGCATATCTTTACCCATCAGCCTTTTAGGAATTTCAAAATAGTAATCGCCCTTCTTGGCAACAACCTTGAAGAGGCCATCCGAGCAATAAGTAGCCCCCTCGGTAATTTTCTCATAACTATTTTTTGACTTTACCGAATCGACGACATTCTCCTTAGTCTGTTTTTTCTTCTTGGAAAAGAACAAGAACGAACGCTCGGCCTTATTGGTATCGGCAGAAGCTCCGGCCGAAATCGCAAGAGCCAAAGCGATAGCCATGGCAATGGTTCCGGGAAGCAGTGTGGAAAATACTTTTTTGAACATAGATTAATTGCTTAACATCGCCGTAGCAATTTGAATACATGCGGCTTATGGTGTCTTACGCTATTGGTTAATTGTCTATTGTCTGCTATCAGAAACTACATCAACTGAAATTTTGCATGCAAAGATACTAATTTTAGCGCAAAAAGCTATCATCCGTTAAGATTTTTTACATATTTATCATTCAAAAAGACAGCGCATATAGCATTAGTCTTGACATTTCGGCAAGTGCGAGATCGCACGATAGTGCATTTTGTTTTGTCGTTGCTTCTATTTTTTGTAATTTTGCATAAAATAATAGACACATGCTTGATTTGTATATTCCCCTTGCCATTACCGACTACCTGAACGCGGCATGGTTTTTCGACTGGTTTGTAAACAATGCCAGCTATCTGTTCGTGTTCATTTTCATGGTTATCGAGAGTTCTTTCATTCCTTTTCCGAGCGAGGTTGTGGTGCCTCCTGCCGCATATCTCGCCATTCAGCGCGGCGACATGAACATTTTCATGGTTGTTGCCGTGGCAACAGCTGGTGCGCTTACAGGTGCGCTGATCAACTACGTTCTGTCGCTGGTCATTGGCCGCCCGATTGTCTACGCCTTCGCCAATTCCCGTTTTGGCCACGCATGCCTCATCAATCAGGAAAAAGTTGAAAAAGCCGAACACTACTTCGACGACCACGGAGCAGCAAGCACATTTATCGGCCGCCTCATTCCCGCCGTTCGCCAGCTAATCAGCATACCGGCCGGCATAGCGCGTATGAACATATGGCTTTTCATGCTCTACACATCCCTTGGAGCCCTTGTGTGGAACGTCATTCTCGCCGGCCTGGGTTGGTGGCTGTCGCAGCACGTGAGCCTCGACCAGCTCTATGATGCCGTGGAGAAATATAACGGCTACCTGACCATAGGCGGCCTCGTCCTGCTTGCCGCATGTGCTGCCTACATTATCTATAATGCCTTCAAGAAAAAAAACGACAAGAAATGATTGTTTCCCCTTCGATACTTTCGGCCGATTTCGGCCAACTGAGCCGCGACATTGACATGCTCAACCGCAGCCGCGCGCAGTGGATACACTGCGATGTTATGGACGGTGTCTTCGTGCCAAACATATCATTTGGATTTCCGGTAATCAAAGCCGTGTCCAAACTCACCGACAAACCTTTGGACGTGCACCTGATGATTGTCGACCCCGGGCGATATGTGGGTGCTGTACGCGATGCAGGAGCTTCGATTATGAACGTGCATTTCGAAGCCTGCACCCATCTCCACCGTGTGGTGCAAAGCATCAAAGAGGCTGGGATGAAAGCTGCAGTGACACTCAACCCGGCAACTCCGGTGGCTATGCTGCAGGATATTATAGGCGAACTCGACATAGTGCTTCTTATGAGCGTAAATCCCGGGTTCGGAGGCCAGAAATTTATCCGCCACACTCTCGAAAAGACTCGCCAACTCCGTAAGCTGATTGACGATAACAAACTGTCGACCCTCATCGAACTGGACGGAGGCATAAATGCCATGACCGGAGCTGAAGCCGCAGCAGCCGGAGCCGATGTGCTGGTTGCCGGAAACGCTGTTTTCGCCTCCGATAAGCCCTTGGCAACAATCGAAGCCCTGGTTTCGCTCTAAGAGAGTGTTTTTCCCATCTTTTCTCTCCATATCCACACTTGCAATGCCACAACCCACACGAACAGCCTACGACGAATTTGCACCCGACGCACTAAGCGACAGCAGAAGAGTGAAACCGCCCCGACATGAATATAACAACGGCCATCGCGACGACAATCAGCCGCGGACACGCCGACCTCGGCCCACAGCCGACAGCCACGGTCCGCGCCGTTCTGCCAAACGCCGTCCCGAGCCCGAAAAGCCAAATTATAACTTCATCTCATTTCTTCGCGACCCTCGCACACACCTTGGCTTCGGCATTTTTCTGTGTATCACAGCAATTGTGATGATGGCCACGTGTATTTCGTTCATGGCCAACGGCACTATTGACCAAAGCGTGATTCATGGCCGCACTCCGGAGGAAATCAAAGCCGCCGGCGACAGCGTGCAGACTGCCGGAGGCATAATAGGAGCCAAACTTGCCGAATGGCTGCTTATCGACACTTTCGGCGTGGCTTCGTTTGTGCTGGCCATCTACATTTTCACAGTGGGCCTGGCATGCATGCACCTGCGCCGCTGCTCATTCTTCAGTCTCACTTTCCGAAGCCTCTTCACAACGGTTGCCCTATCGGTAATCTTAGGCCTGGCAAGCTTCAATTCCGATTCTCTTTTCTATCTTGGCGGCATGCACGGACACAATGTCAATGTGCTCGTCAGCGAATATGCCGACTTCCTTGGAATTTATGCACTGTCGGCATTGCTTGGCGGCTTGCTCATTGCCGTATACTTCTATCCATTGCGCAATATGTGCATGGCCATCGTCCGGGCAATTCCCAAACGCAAGCCTAAACCCAAAGCTGACGAAACACAAGCCCCGCAGGAAACTGCCGACGAAGCGACATCCACACCTCTCGATGCTTTCGAAACACAGCCCGTGCCCGAAGACAGCGACGAAGATGCTTCCTCCGAAGCCGACAAACCAATATCGGCTCTGGAAAGCTTCAAGTCCGACTCATACACCGAGCCGGCCGACCCTACCGACATTCTCAACCAGCTCGAAGCTGAGACCTTAGGCATTGTCAAGCCCAAAAAAGAAACAGCGGAAGCAAAAGAACCTGAGATGGTGATTGTCAACAACAAACTGGGCGATAGCACAAACGATGCGACTAACGACAACGACAATGACAATGAGTCCGAAACCGACAACATTGTCGACAATGCCGCCACTGAAAGCTCGCCCGAAGTGCCCATGACCATCCGCCACGGCGACCACATAGGGCTCGACCAGCCATACGATGTCAGAGCAGCCCACGCCAACTATCAATTTCCACCAATCGACTTGCTCGAAGAACGGCCCAACACCTTCACAATAGACGAAAACGAGCAAAAGGCCAATAAAGACCTTATTGTCAGCACTCTTGCAAGCTACAACATTGAAATAGTCCGCATCGAAGCCGTCATAGGCCCCACGGTAACGCTCTACGAAATCGTACCCTCGCAGGGAACACGTATATCAAAAATCAAGAGTCTGGAGGACGACATAGCCATGAGCCTCGCAGCCCTCGGCATACGCATCATCGCCCCAATCCCCGGCAAGGGAACCATAGGCATCGAGGTCCCCAACAGCAAGCCTCAGACGGTGTCCATGCGCACCATCATCGAGTCGCGCAAGTTCCAGACCACCAAGATGAACCTCCCGCTGGTGCTTGGTGCCACAATCTCAAACGAGATTTTCATGACCGACCTCACCAAGATGCCCCACCTCCTCGTGGCCGGTGCCACAGGCCAGGGTAAATCGGTGGGCCTCAACTGCATCATCACCTCCCTGCTCTACTCCAAGCACCCCGACGAGCTCAAGTTTGTGCTCGTCGACCCCAAAATGGTGGAATTTTCGCTCTATTCGGTCATCGAGCCACAATATCTTGCAAAAATCCCCGGCGAGGACAGTGCCGTGATTACAGATGTTTCGAAAGTTGTGGCCACGCTCAACTCGTTGTGCACCGAAATGGACCAGCGCTACGAACTGCTGCGTGCTTCGCGTGTGCGCACTCTCGAAGAGTATAACCAGCGTGTGAAATCGAGACAGCTCAACCCTGCCGAAGGTTTCCGATATTTGCCATATATAGTTGTGATTGTCGATGAATATGCCGACCTCGTGATGACAGCGGGCAAGGAGATACCACAGCCCATATGCCGTCTGGCACAGAAAGCGCGTGCCGTGGGAATACATCTAATCATTGCCACACAGCGTCCGTCCACCGACATCATCACCGGCATGATCAAAGCCAACTTCCCCGCTCGCATAGCCTTCAAAGTTACACAGAGTGTCGATTCAAAGACCATCCTCGACCGTCCCGGCGCACAGAGGCTCATAGGCCGCGGCGACATGCTCATCATGGACCGCGGCGTTGTAGAACGCGTGCAGTGCGCGTTTGTCGACACGCCGGAAATTGAAGCAATATGCAAACATGTGAGCGAGCAGCCCGGCTTCACCGAAGCATACGAGCTTCCCGAACCACCCAGCGAAGAAAGTGCCGACATCACAGCTGCCGACATTCAGATTTCGGATGAATTCCGCAACTGCTGCATGTTCGTGGCCTCGCAGGACAACGGCTCGGTGTCGTCGCTCCAAACCAAGTTCGGCATTGGCTTTGTCAAAGCAAAACGATATATGGAACAAATGCAGCAGATAGGCATTGTCGGTCCCAGCAAAGGGGCCAAACCACGCGAAGTGCTAATGACGCCCGACGATGTTGAACGTCTGCTCTCTTAAATTGTTAATACTTTTATGATAAAGCATAGAACACAACGCCTCGCGGCACTGGTCTTTGGCCTGATTCTTGCAATTGCCGCACATGCCGCCCCTTCGGCGGCTCAGATTATGGCCGCCGTAAAGGCTAATTTCACCTCGTCGGCGGCTGTTGAAGCCTTGTTCACCATCAACGGCGGCGACGGTGCCGTGCAAGGCTCGGTACAGATTGCGGGGCCTCGCTTCAATCTGTCAACACCGCAGCTCCATGTGTGGTACGATGGCAAAACACAATGGACATATTTGAACAGCTCCAACGAGGTAAGCATCAGCGAACCGACTGCCGAAGAGCTAACAGCTGCCAATCCTTTTGCGGTACTCAGCGAATATGCCAGATACTACAACTGCCGCACATTAAGAGAACTAAACGGTCTGCAGCGAATAGAACTCACACCCAAAGCGAATGATGGCGGTATAAGCCGCGTAGTGCTCTGCGTCGACAAGAAAAACTGGCCGTCCGTGCTCACCATTGTCTTCGACGACAACCGTACAATGGTGGTGGACATCGACAGCATCAAAGGCCGCAACGCACTGCCGGAAAATACATTCCGCTACGATGCCAAACTACATCCGGCAGCCGAAATCATAGATTTACGATAACCACCAACCCCTTGACATGGAAACATTAAAAACAAAATGCCTGATTATAGGCTCCGGCCCGGCAGGATATACCGCCGGCATCTACACCTCTCGAGCCAACCTCAATCCCATAATGGTGGAAGGCCTTCAGCCCGGAGGACAACTCATCACCACAACAGAAATTGAAAATTTCCCCGGCTACGTAGAAGGTGTCACCGGGCCCAAAATGATGGAAGATCTCCGTGCCCAGGCTCAGCGCTACGGCCTTCACATCATAAGCGGCGAGGTGGGCGAAGTCGATTTCTCGTCACACCCTTTCAAAGTGAAAGTAACAGGCAGCGACTACGCGATTGAAGCCCAGACTGTGATTGTATCGACAGGAGCCGGAGCAAAATATCTCGGCTTGCCCGACGAACAGCAATACATGGGCATGGGCGTATCGGCATGCGCCACATGCGACGGATTCTTTTTCCGCGGCCGCCCGGTGGCTGTGGTTGGTGGCGGCGACACTGCATGCGAAGAAGCCCTCTACCTGGCCAATCTCGCATCGAAGGTCTATATGATTGTCCGCAAAGACTACCTTCGTGCTTCGAAAGTGATGCAGAAACGCGTGTCGGAAAATCCCAAAATTGAAATTCTCTACCGCACGGTGACCAAAGGTCTTTTCGGCAACGAAGTGCTCGAAGGAGCCCATGTGTCCACCATTGGTGAAAATGGCGAAGCCATTGACCACGACATAGCCATCGACGGCTTCTTCCTCGGCATCGGCCATAGTCCCAACACCGCTTTTTTGAATGGAGCCCTCGAACTGGACGAAGGCGGCTATATACGCACCTTCAAAGGCACATCGACAAGCGTTCCCGGTGTCTTTGCCGCCGGCGATGTTGCCGATCCTGTCTACCAGCAGGCAATTTCGGCCGCAGGCATGGGTTGTCGCGCAGCCCTCGATGCCGAGCGTTTCCTCATTGAGCACGAACAATAAAAGCGGATGAACACCTTCGGCACCCTGTTTCGCGTCACCGACTTCGGCGAGAGCCATGGTCCTGCCATAGGCGGTGTCATTGACGGCATTCCGGCAGGTATTGCCATCGACCTCGATGCCGTGCAGACCGAACTCGACCGCCGGAAACCGGGACAGTCTTTACTCACAACCCAGCGAAAAGAAGCCGACAAAATCGTTGTTCTATCTGGCATTTACGAAGGCCGAACACTTGGCACGCCAATAGGTTTTATGATTGCCAACAACGACCAGCACTCGTCCGACTACGAAAACTTGCGGCATGTATTCCGCCCCGGTCATGCCGACTTCACCTACGCTGCCAAATACGGCCACCGCGACCATCGTGGCGGTGGCCGTGCATCGGCGCGTGAGACCGCGGTTCGCGTCGCCGCCGGTGCCTTCGCCCGTCAGGTCCTCGCAGCCCATGGCATCACAATCTCGGCCCGTGCGGCAGCCATCGGAGGTGTCGACCTCCTCACCGCCCCGCAGGGCACAGCCGAAAAATTGATTGAAGAAGCAAAATTCGCCGGCGACACCCTCGGCGGCATCGTAGCATGCTCAGTCAAGGGCGTGCCCGCAGGTCTCGGCGAACCCATTTTCGGCAAACTCCAGGCCATGCTCGCCTCGGCCATGATGAGCATCAACGCCGCCCACGGCTTCGACTACGGCGACGGATTCGACATGGCCGCACGTCGCGGCTCCGAAGTCATCGACAACTTCATCCCCGACGGCAACGGTGGCATAACAACAGCAGCCAACCATTCGGGCGGCATACAGGGCGGCATCAGCAACGGTGCTGAAATCACTTTCCGCGTCGCCTTCAAACCCATAGCCACAATGATGCGTCCCGTCGACACCGTCGACGACTGCGGTCAGCCCGCAACCCTGCAGGTCCGCGGACGCCACGATGTGTGCGTCGTGCCGCGCGCCGTGCCGGTCGTCGAGGCCATGGCGGCAGTCACAGTCCTCGACGCTCTCATGCTCAGGCAGGCACGGCGGCTTTAACGGCTAAAACTTCCCTTGGGTGTCTTTACTGTTACCTTCTTCACCGACGAAGGCAGCTTTGTCTTCACCTGTTTCAGACCTTCGGTTGTGATGTCCACGCCGGCATATCCAAAGATAATGCCCTGCAGCATGGCTCCTGCGCCCGTCAGGAAGTAGGTACGATTGTTAGTGGCAGTCTCAGCCAAGACCATGAACGGACCTCGCACATTCGGCTTGTAGGCGCGCTCCAGCGCACGTTCGGCATCGTCCGAACGGCCGTTGCGTGCCAGCGTCACTGCCATCACGCCATGGCTCATCGCCGGGCCGTGTTTTAGGTCCAGCTTGCCGTCGTAGTAGTTGATGTTTTTCAACAGCTCGTCGGCCTCGGTGATTATGCCGAGCGGATATCCGAGCAGCGTAACGTCGCTCTGCTTGATGATTGCGCCGTCGTAGCTCGCGTGCTCGCGCATGGTACCGTCCTCGAAATAATGGAATTTCAGATTCTTCGCAACCTCGTTCCAGCGCGCGTCAGGCGTGATGCCGAGCAGCTCGGCGGCCTCCGCGGTGTGCTCCAGCGCAGCCTTAGCCGCGCCGTTCGTAAAGGCGTTGTCGTCCACACCTATGGCATATTCGTCAGCACCCACCACGTTTTTGATCGAGTAGCTGCCGTCGTTGTTTCGTTCGGCGCGGCTCAGCCAGAAATCGGCGCACTCCTTCATCAGCGGATAACCCTCGGTCCGCAGCCAGTCCTTGTCGCCCGTGGTGCAGAAATAGGTCCACGCGCCATTGGCCACACAGGCCGTGATGTGCTGCTCCATCGAACCGGTCAGGGCGAATGTCGGCGTCGACTCCTCACCGTTCGGGTCAGCCTCCCAGGGGAACATGGCGCCCTCGTAGCCCATGCCTTGGGCGCGTTTGCGTGCTGCCGGCAGTCCGTCTATGCGGAAATCAACCATCGAGCGAGCAAGCTCGGGATGCAGCACAGCCATCACCGGGAGCATCCACGTGTCCGCGTCCCAGAAAATATGGCCGTTGTAGCCCTGGCCGCTCTGCCCTACCGGTGCTATGCTGCGGCGGCTGCCCGCGCGCACCGAGCTGTAGAGATGGTAGATGGCCGTTGTCACCGCCGTCTGCAGCTCCTCGTTGCCCTCCACCGTCACATCGCTCTCCCACAGCTCGTCCCACAGTTTCTCGTGGCGGCCCACAAGGCGGTCGCGCCCTTCCCTGATGGCGAACAGAGCCTGGCGTTCGCTCTCCTGCCACGGGTCGCTGTAGTCCGCGCCCGAGCAGATGGACGTTACTATGCAGAACCGGGTCTTCTCGCCCTTTTTAAGGTCAACGGCAATGGTATCGGCCCCTAAGGCCACGCTCCCCGTGCTGCAAAGTATGGCGTTGGTCGATGCCACTACATCCCGTCCCCCACTGTAGCGCAGCTCGCGGCGTTTCATCGGCAAAAACTTGCCCTCGTTTTTCACCTTTTTGGTAAACGACAGTATGCTGTCCTTCGAGGCTATCGACGCTTCGTCGGTGAACTCGGCCTTGACATCGCCCAAAGCCTCTACCTCCACCTCAAGCATGGCCACGCACGGCAGACCGCGCAGTGCGCGCTGAGTGGCTGCCACCTTCATCTTTCCGTCGGTCAGTATGGTGGTGAAGCTGGCCTTGTCCATGTCCAGTGTACGGCTCACGGCCTTCAGACCGCCCTCGCTGCACTTCAGCGCGAAAGGCGACATCACGGGCCGTATCTTGCTCACGCTCTCTTCATTTCCGCGCTCGTGGACACTGCCCGAATAAGTCCTTTGCGTTCCAAGACCGTCTTCCGACGGTATGAATCCCAATAATCCGTTACCCAAGAGCGGCAGGTCTGTCGCTTTGAGCTCGCCCTCCACCGTTATCATCCTCTCTCTCGCCGACATGCTGATTGCACACAGCGCACCGAGGCATAAAACCAAAAATTTCTTCATGGCAAGTTGTTATTCAGGTTGTTATTATAGCTTATATGAAATTACCATGCAAAAATAACACTTTAATGCGACCCGCACAAATTTTAACTCTTCCGCACCACAACCAAAATAAGCGCTTCGGTGTTTTTATTTTATATTCAACCAACGTTTTAACTACTACGACGATGAAAGATATTACAACTAATCTATTCAGGGTAAGAAGCACGATGAGCGCCCCCTCTTGTGGCACCCTGCTGGTGGCCGAACCGTTCCTCAAAGACAAGTTCTTCAACCACGGTGTAGTGTCTGTCATCGACTATATGCCGGCCGAAGGGGCCACCGGCGTTGTGATGAACAACCGCACCGAATATAAACTCGACGAACTCCTCGACGGAATCAATCCCGGCACCGACATACCGGTGTTCTGCGGCGGCCCCATAGGGCAAGACCGCCTATTTTTCATCCACACCCTCGGTCCCGATGTTGTGCCTCAGGCGAGGCAGTATGCTCCCGGATTATATGTCGGAGGAGATTTCGACACCATCGTCGCCTACGTCAACGCCGGCTACGCCACCGAAGGCAACGTCCGCTTCTTCATCGGCTACAGCACCTGGGTACAGGGACAGCTCGAGCGCGAAATTGACGACGCCCGTTGGGCCCTCGCCCCCGCTCCCGGTTCAAACAACACCCTCCTCACAACATCCGGCGACTCCTACTGGCACCGCACAGTCGGCACCCTCGGCGAAACCTTCCGCTCCTGGACCCTCATCCCCCGCAACATCCTCGACAACTAACCCATGGAGCTCATGGAGCGGGCATCATCGCCCGCGGCGCAGGCAGGGACGGCTTCCCGAAGTTGAAATTCTGATTGTCAGGCAACGTCTCGGATGGAGCTCCGGCCCCACGCTTCATCATCTCCTTCAGTTCCGGCAGAAAGTGGTGATAGACACCTCTCGGCGTCGTGGAGTGCTTGTGGCAAAGTGCAGCCGCCATCCCCACAACCTCTCCCATCATCGCCGTCGTCCTCATCGTACGCGTCGTGCCCATAGCCACATGTGTCGTGCTGATGTTTCGTCCCGCCATAAACAGGTTGTCGACATTCCTTGAGTAAAGACACCTGTAAGGCACCGCATGGGGATATATCGCCCTGTGCTCCGTTGCCGCCTTGAATTCCGCACCGGGAAAGTGCCGCGAGTTCACCGGGTCGGGAAAATGAAGGTCTATATCCCACGTCGTCGTGAACGACGCATCTTCGTGGAAGACATTCTTGTCTATATCGTCCTGTTTCAGAACATAGTCCCCGAGCAGACGGCGCGACTCACGTTTGCCGCCTATATAGCCCACCCAGTCAAGATAGCGGTCTGCGAGTTCGCCCTTGTCGCTCAGGTCGTTGACAATATAGCTCCAGTTCGCCAGAACAACAGCCAGTGCATAGTCGCGCACACGTTCAGCCTCTGTCACCTGATTGCGGTTCATCCCGCTCTCCCATTTCCATTCACCCTTCTTGAGAAGCTCACAAGTACTGTCAGTAAAACAGATTCCATATTCAAACCGGGGAAAACGCGCGCCCCTCCTCTTACCCTTCATCTTGGAAGTGTACCATTGGATGGAAGTACCCATCACCATAGAGTCAGCAACCGCCGGGGCATACGTTTCACCATACTCATCCGCAGCCTCGCGGCCCATCCTGAAGTCCGCTCCTGCAAGATAGCCTATCGTCCCGTCGCCCGTGCAGTCTGCGAAACGGGGAGCTGCCAACACAGTCTCCCTGCCGTTCTCAATGTTTTCTATCGTCACCGACTTTATCGCCCCTCCGTCCATCACCACCGATGATGCGTGACACGAGGCATAGAGCGTCACAAGCGGCTCAGCATCCACAAACGCCTGTTTCTTTTCATCTTCATAGAACTCCGCAGGCTTCGCGTTGCCACGGCGTGACTGCCCGAACTCGCGTATCATACGCCCAAGCCCTTCGTTAGGACCTATTTCAGAACGCCCGCCGAGATGCACACGCACCTCAGAACTATTGTTACCCCCAAGCACAGGACGGTCGTTGACAAGCGCGGTCTTCAGACCGTTGCGTGCTGCCGTAACAGCTGCACACATCCCCGCCGTACCTCCACCTATTACCACAAAATCATAGACCGCCGTGTCAGCCTCGGCAGTACGGAACGAACGCCTCAGCTCTGAAAGCCCTGAGCCTCCGTCCGGAAGCGCCACATCTTCGTCGCACGTCAGTACAATCGCATCGCACCGGCCGTTGAAACCCGTCAGGTCATGCAAAGCCACCGTTGCCGGTCCCTTTTGGAGACCTACCGACCCCGCATGCTGCCACTGCCAGCTGTCGCCGGTATGCCCCACAGCCGACAGCCTGTGCTTGTTCACTACAGGCTGGAACATTCCCGGCCCCTCGCCATTATACCATGGCGAAGTCCAGTTGTAAGTCCGCACCCAAACATCATAAACACCATCCTTCTCAATCTCCACCGTAGTCGAAGCATCGGCAACCGGTGTTCCGATGCCGTGCGCCATCAGATAAGGCGAACCCATCTGGTCCATATATTGCTGGTCCACAACCCAGCCACCCTTGTCAGCCATACTCTCGGCCTCCAACCACACAGTCTGCGCGGAAACCCCGCATGCCGCCATCAAAACCAAACCAAAAGCAAAAAACTTCATCTCATTTCACAGTATTAAATTAATCCGCCACAAAACTACGGAAGCTGTTCAAAACAAGAGTTTCAAGGTCCTCCGACGTTTCAGCTTCTTTCATTGCTGCAAGAGTAGTCTTGTTAGGCCGTCCCGACACAAAAGCCATCAGCACACTTTCAACAAGATTGTTCAGACTGCGATTATGACGTTTAGCCTCTGCCTGCAATTGGGCAAGAAGATCCTCTCTCAGTCTAAAAGAAGTCAGTTTACGTAAAGAAGATGCCGTGCTCATATCTCAAAAAAATTATGCGTATTGCAAAAGTAATACAATTTGCATAACACCACCAAAAGAAAATATTTAAAAAGCCAAAGCACATAACCGTGGAGCGAAGATTATCGGGGCTGCCAGTCCCCGGCAGCAGACTACCAGCGACCGTCGACCGACGACAAAGACCCCTTTGAATTATTCCATCAAAAAAATCCTCCATTCTCGGGAAAAAGTTTTAACTTTGTGAATTAAACCACAAACAAGCGTTCTATATACCTTAAAAACTCCATCATACATTTCCCTGCCATGGTCCCCAAATTTGAATTCTTCATTCTACCATATCTCAAATTCCTCAGCGACGGAAAAGCGCATACCCTCAAAGAACTGACAGCACACATTGCCGACGTGCTATGCCTTTCGTCCGAGGACAGGGAAGAGAGAACCAAGAAAGGCAGCTTCACAAAACTCTATGACAGGACCCAATGGAGCGGCACCTACCTGCGCAAAGCACTCCTGACCGAAACAGTTGGCAGAGGAAAGTATCAGATTACAAAACGGGGACTTGACCTTCTCGCCACCAATCCCGACTATATCGACAGTGCCGTCCTCTCCCAATATCCTGAATTTGTCGAGTTCGCTCGTAAGAAAAACAGTCCTGAACAGGGTACCGACCCATCGGCCGTTGACAGCTCCGAAAAGACCCCATCCGAACTCATGGAAACCTCCTATAAGGAACTGCGCGACGAACTTGTCAACGACCTGCTTGCCGAAATAAAATCCCATACCCCTCAGTTCTTCGAACGTCTGGTCATCAAACTGCTTGTGGCCATGGGCTACGGAGGCAGCTTCGAAGATGCTGCAAACGTGACTAAATACAGCCATGACGAAGGCATCGACGGTGTGATTAAAGAAGACCGCCTGGGCCTGGACAGCATCTACATCCAGGCAAAGCGTTACGACACAGGTACCGTAGGACGAAAGGAAATCCAGAGCTTCGTCGGCGCGCTTTCCGGCAAAGGCGCATCAAAAGGAATATTCATCACCACATCCAAATTCACCAAAGAAGCCAGCAACTACACCCCCGCGTCACACATCAAGATAGTGCTGATCGACGGCGACCAGCTTGCCAACTACATGATTGATTACAACATCGGTGTATCCGTCCGCCAGTCCTTCGAAATCAAAGGCATCGACAGCGACTTCTTTTCCGAAGAATAACCCATCCGCAAAACCATGGAGCTGTATTTTATTAGCTTGACAGTAAAACACTTGTATAATTTGTTATAAAGTTGTACCCTTGCTTGGTATTATATAAAAACTTCTGCTTATGGCACGACCCATTAAAGAAACCCCCGAACTTCGAGGGAACGATGCGGTGAGATTTGAAACACTCATCTCAACCCCAAAACCTGTGTCCAAAGAGGAGAAGGAGCGTGCCCGCAAGGCTTATGAGGTAATGAAATCTATAAGCAATTTCCAGCGGTGAAAAATACCGCAGAAGCTATCCCACAGTAAAAGTTGGTTGCCGTTTTATCACAGTAGATGCTCTGAAAACTGCCGTGCCGTTTTATGAACGCAACGGCTTTCAATGTATAACAGAATCAGACAAAGACGATGAAACTCGCTTAATGTTCTTCGACCTTAAAAACTTCATCGCAGAATGAAGTCTATGGAATAAATCTCTCTCAGACACATAGATAAAAAGCATTAGCTTTATTCTTTCTTCCTAAAAAATCGACAAAATATCAAGAAGCAGTCAAGAGTAAAAGTTAATGGTGCAGTGTCAGAGAATGAACTGCACCACAAAAGTTAAAAGTAACATAAAAACCATTGAAACGAAGAGCATGGAGCAGGGGCTTCCAGCCCCCGGCGGCAGGCTACCGGCGACAAAAAAATTAATCATACCTGATTATTGTGAGGTATGAAAAATAATTGTACCTTTGCGAAAAATATGATAAAAGCGTTTATCCGCGCTGATTCTTGACAGTCTTAAATTCTCGCAAAATTTATGTCAAAGTCAAGGGTTGTGCAACGATAGATGCCCCTGGTATGTAATTATCTTGCATTCGAAGTGATATTTCGAGAGAAATATCGTCGATTGCTTTGGTTGCATATACAAGCGTGGGCTTCTGCGTTGCCGTCCGACTTTGACAGGGCAATGCGAGAAGCCTAAGACTGTAGGACGGTAACAGATACAGATTCCTACGCTTTTCTTTTTTGTTCATAGTCTACGAGGGGAAGCCGGACGACTATTCAAACCATTATGCAATGAAAAGAATATTGCTTGCTTCAATGGTCCTGCTGTGTCATATTATTATGTTTGCACAGGGAGGACAAACCGCCATTCTTCAACATGGCGACGAATTCAAAACGTTCTATTCCGCCTCGGCACTCAGGGATGCGTTAGCTGTAGCCGAAGCCGGTGATGTAATCAATCTCTCAGCCGGCACATTCCAGGGCGGAACCATCAATGTTCCGGTAACCGTAAGAGGTGCGGGCATCGGCGCACTCGACAGTGTTGAAAACGTTTCAACCGCCCGAACCTCCATCTCAAGCAATGTCTACATCAACATACCTGAAAACACAAACGGGCATACGCTTTCGATGGAAGGGATGATTTGCGAAAAAGAAATCCGAATAACAAATGCGACAACCCCCCAGTTCTCAAAAATGAGAATACGCGGCAATTTTGGTTATGGTGATGATTTTGACGGCGATGTGCTGAAAAATGTAACTTTCTTCCATTGCATATTAGATGGGCAAGTTCTAAGCGCAGAAAAAGCGACAATTTCTTTCTATAATAGTATCGTGAATTATATTTCTACACGAACCATGAATGTTATAGAAGTGAATAACTCTATTGTTTTAGATCGTAATAGTGGAGAATTCGGTTTGGTCTATAACAATTGCATTGTTGACCAATCGAATGTTACAAACCCGAGTGTATACGGTATCTCATGTTATAACTGTCTCGGTATAGCAAGTGAAGATTTATTTACAGACGACAACAGCAAAGACGACCGAAACAACAAGATGTTTCCGGCTGATAAAAAGGTATTCAAAGAAGGCACCTTCTACCGTTTGACCGACGAGGCAGCGGCCTATCTCGGTTCCGACGGTACCCAGGTCGGTATTTATGGTACCACTCTCCCGTTCTCGACCAAAACAAGCTATCCTCAATTGAAAAAATTTGCAGTAGCTCCGGAATCCGGCTCTGATGGAAAACTAAAAATAGAAATTGAAATCGATGCAGACTAATAATTGGAGGTTGAAGAAGGCTGTGGCATTCGGCATCGCAGTCTTGATAACCTTAGTTAAAGTCAGCGCGGAAGATTACGAAGCCCGTTATTGGTTTGACCTGGACACTGCCAATGTTAGGACGTGCACTGTATCTGCGGGGCAGAAAACACTATCTGTGCCAGTGGGACAACTGCCGGTCAAGCCGATAAACACTATCAATTTTCAGATCAGAAACGCTGCCGGGGACTGGTCAGCCGTCTATACAAGTTTTTTCTTTGGAGGAAGGAACAAAGAGATGAAACTTTCTTATTCCTTTGACAATAGCGAAACATCGTATGGGCTGGACATGACCGACCCGCATGCCGATGTGTCCCGGCTCAATGACGGACTGCATAGAATTATGGTTTATGACAGCCGTTGCAACACTGTACCGGTAAATTCTATGTTTGTCAAAAAAAGCTATGCCGGGAAAAATATGACACTCTTGCTTCAGTCGCCCCGCGATAGCGTGAGGATTTCAGTTCCTTTGGCCGATGGAATGGAACTGAGCGAAGAAGTCGATGTTTCGGAACTACAGCCGGGTATCTATCCATTCAAAGCGATATTGGTGGATAAAGAGTCGAAGCAAGTGCTTGCAATGACCGAGCCGTTTGTAAATGTTCTTCCCAAAGGAGGAAACCGGGTGACTGGAGTCTATTACTGGCTCAACGACAGTGTGAGCCATAGCAAGTTTGTTCCTGTTGCAGACGGAAATATGCCGTTGAGATTTGATATGGACTTAGATGTTTCCGATCTAAACGAGCCGACCAGCGACTGGAGCATGGAGATACGCGACGGCGCACCGATGGTTACTCCTAATTTCAATATCTCGGTGGGGGTAATGAGCAATCTCGGTTTTCGTGCCGATTCGGTGTCGTACATCAGGGATAATAGCAAAACGGAGCGGCTTCGGGCGGTGGATTTGAAGTCGGGCGAACAGTATGATTTTGGAACAGTACCTCATGACACCGTTCTTTGGGCACAATTCCCCGTGCGGCCTGACGATGAAATCCGTTTCCTGCCTCGCTGGCGGTCTTCCGGCAAGTTTTTCGACCAGGACGGAACGGCAGTTGATACCGTTAAGTTTGACGAACGTAAAAAGGATGTCAGGTTCAAAACCGAAGTTGCCGGCATGCGCTATGTCCAGCTATATGGCATTGACGAATCCATACGCGACTATTCTGTGCTGATGACTTATGTCAGCGGCCCGTCGTTCGAAGAGAATGGAGGCAGCGCGGCAAATGAGTTTGAGGGCATACCGGTTGACTGGAAGACATCGAATGAATGGACGACGGCGGGTGACGACCTGCTGCTGACCAAGAACGGCATCGGAGTGGAGGTCCTTAAATCCACATCGGACAGCCGACCTTCGGTCAATGGCAAGTCAAATATATGCAGGATTCTGAAAGACAACAGGCTGGTGATTGAAGCCGATGCCTATATTGAGCAGATAACGCTCTGTGCGGCAAAAGGCTATCCCATTCCCGAGCTCAAGGCTTCGGAAGGTGTGGCGGAAATCGAACATGAAAAGAACATAATTGTATGGAAAGGACTGTCGAAGAAAGTGGATTTTGCAGTCGGTAAAAACAGCACGACACAATCTGACACCCCGGAGCTTGCCCATGAACTATTGTTTGAGAAAGCCTATGTCAAACTATCGGAAATTGACGAAAGCATGTTGACAATCGATGCAGTAGAGGAATTGCCTGAAGATTTTGAATATATGACTTTTAATTGCCTCCGAATATGGGACAACGGAGAGAAAGCAGGGGAATACCGCATCGATGACCACACCAGCCTGACTTTCAGGGATAACACTATTGTTGTCAGCTGCGATGGAAAAGAGAACGCACACGAAGTAAGAGACAGAATCATTCTGACGTACAGTCATGAAGACACGCCGAGCCAAGTGGGTTCGATTGATGATGCCGAGCCATCGGTAGCGATAAAGGACACACAGATAGTCATTAGCGGTTTGCCGGCCTTTGTCGGTATCTATACCGTTGACGGACGGACTGTATATAGCGCCTATGTAAATGATGAGACATTTACATATCCCCTCGACGGTGTAGTTCCGGGAATATATATAATTAAAGTAGGTGATTCAGTAACAAAAATGCTAATACGATGAGACGTAGATTGTTATATGCGCTCTTGACAATGCTGTGTTGCCTGTCGGCCGGAGCCAATACTTTTTCAGACGATATTTATATCTATCGTAACGACGGAAAATTCAATGCTTTTCTTGCCCATGAAGTGGACAGCCTTGTCTACTCCAAAAAGGACCTGAAAGGCGCCGAATATGCCGAGCCGGTGGTGCAGGAAGTATGGACTGCAGACAGTGTGTATAGAATACCGCTGTCGGTTATCGACAGTATTTCTGTTTCAGTACCGCAGACTGAATATGCGCCTAAGGTTAAGCGACTGTCGCCGGACTATCTGCCCTATATAAACGGTGTGGACGGCATGACAATAAAAGTTTCCAATGATTTGCCTTATTCACTACGGATAAACAAAGGCGACATACTTCTGTATGAAGGATTTGACGACCTGTTCCCTTCGGGTTTTGCGGGCAAAGTGAGTTCGATCAAAAGCACCGGCAACAGCCTTGACGTTGTTTGCGAGCCGGCGGAGCTTACTGAAATATATGACATGTAGCTGTAGGCGACTATGTTGTACAGCGCGACCCTCAGGACAACAGGCGGCTTTTGGCAGTTCCGGTGAGGAAGGACGCAGCTTTGGCAGAATTTAAGATACCTATAGACTTTGGTCTTGATCTGTTATCGGCTGTAAGTCTTACCGGAAACGGAGAGATATCTCTCAGCCTGAAAGTTGTACTGAATATTTCGAATGGCCATGTCTATATTGATTTCGTTTCAAAATACAGACTTGAAGCCAATATCGGAATCAGTATAGACGGGAAGATTGCAAAAACGAGATTCGAGCCGGCGACACTGACCTTGCCTATAGTCATACCAAGCATACCCATATTGAAAGGGGGACTGGACTTTGGCACTTTTATTGAAGGCAGTGTCGACGGACAGGCCGAAGGAGGGCTGGAAGTGTTCTACGAGAGCGGAATGTCGATGATTTATAATGACGGCAGCCTTTCGGTGACAAGATTGCGCCCTGAAGGCGATTCCAAATTCCAGGCAAAATTAGGCTTGAAAGGCTATGTGTGGACCGGCGTGCTTGTCGAGCCTTCAATACGTGTCATAGGCAATCTGGTGGATTTGGGGTTTGTCAATGGAATAGGGCCATGTCTTGAATTCGATATCGCGGGTACAACCGTCCGCGATAGCGTATTGAAGCCTGCTTGAAAAGTTTCTAACTTTGCCCAAAATTTAAATTTATGGATAAAGTTGAACTTTACAGGCAGGTTTTCTTGTCATTCAAGGAACTATGCGCCACAGGCAGTCAGCCATCTTCATTCCGAGCCTATTGTATCGCTAACGGAGTGGATCAAGGTCAGATGCGGCAAGTGCTCAAGAACGAGTTTCAGAATATCAAGACCTTGCCGGGATATTGTTGCGTAAACAGTCGCCTTTACGCGGAAATTTATGAGCGATTCAAGCAATTATGCGCGCAAGGGAGACAGCCTGGAACCTTTTCTTCTTATTGCAGAAGCTTTGGCGTCACACGCGATCAGGTGCATTCTTATCTGAAGAATCACCATTTGCGAGTGTCCGGGTTGCCTGGCTATACAGGACCGACAGGCACGGGCAACGACAAGCCTCGGGAGATACCCTTTGAGGATGTGCTCTTCGAGGAGGCTGGTTTTCTTCCGGCTGACAGCGGAAATGTGATAACGGTGAAGGTCGATGGCCATGTGGCTGTCAGCTTTCCGGCTGATACTGATGTGGCTGTCATTGCAAAGTTCGTCAGAAAGATGGGAAAGGAGGTCGGTCATGTGGGGTCTTGAACAGGGATTGAGGCTGTGGGTGTGTCAGCAGCCGGTGTCTATGCGCTACGGTATCCGCGGACTGACGCAGATGGTGTGGTCGTGGAAGGGACACTCTCCGGCATCGGGAGATGTATATGTGTTTTTCTCGAAGGACCGCAAGACCATGAAGGCTGTGAAATGGGACGGTGACGGATTTTTAATGTACACTAAACGACTGTCGCAAGGCCGTTTCCGAGAGGTGCTGAAAAAGGGTGATGACGGCGTCCGCAGGCTTCAGTGGGACGATTTCTATATGCTGATGAGGGGCC
>CAJUAR010000014.1 GCA_910584495.1 uncultured Muribaculaceae bacterium | reverse complement strand
GGCTTGGCGACTGATGCCGCTTAGCCTATGAATATTTTTTTAACGAACTATTGTTTATACATTAGACAAGCGAAAATGTCTAAGGTTTAGCAAATATACAATCTTTTGTCGGAAAAAACAGCATGCGTTTCCCACTTTTTGTATTTATTAAGAGAGAAGCCACCGGGGCGGGAGCCGGACAATGCCGGCGTTCGCTCCGGTGGCACTCCTTTGTGAATCACAAGTCAGGAGCAATTTGTTTTGAAGAATGTATTCTATTTGTTGGCAACGGGTTTCATCTCGTAGGAGGCGATGGCAATTGTAAATCCCCAGTAGATGAATGCAATAGAGGTGAGGAACGACACCATGAGCATGTTGCTCACCCAGCCGGCTTCAAGAAAGAAAAAGCCGATGAGGCAAAGGAGGATGCCGTTGACAATGCCCAGCCACCAGTAGCGGGAATGACGTCCTGCGGCAGCTCCCGTAAATGCTTCAATCCCCCAGAAAATGAAGATGATTGCCAGAAAATAGGGGAAAACCATTTCGGAAAGAATGATGCTTCGCACAAGCATGAATCCGATGAACATGTCGATGACCCCGCCGGCAATCCACCACCCCCAGCCTTTGGCATGATCGGGCCCTGCAGCCACGCACAGTTGAACAACACCTGCCGTAATCAAAAGCCAGCCAAAAATCTGCGAAGCAACGGCATAGCCGGCTTCGGGCCAGAACCAATAAGCGAAGCCGCCCAGCACGAGCAAAATTCCTACAAGCAGGACAAGCCACCAAAGTTTGCTTTGTCCGAAATACTCAATTGAAGGTTTCATAGTTATAAATGTTAAAACGTTTAATGAATGTTCTTCTGATTTTTATGATATTATAACAACATTGGCGGCGATTTAGTTTGAGTGCATAAAGAATTTTCTTAACCCACAAATTATTATTACTTTTGTGGCATGAAACGGACAACAATAATCATAGTATCCATAGTTGCGGTGCTGTGTGCAGCCGCCGCAACTGCATATTTCTATGCTTTTGGCACATCGAAAAGCCCCGATGTGCGATTATACCTGCCTTCGGGCTCATCGGCCGACGATTTGCGCTCGGCGCTCACATCGCAGTGCGGCTCGTTCGGCAGCCGCGTCTACACGTTATGGAAGCTGCAGGGCGGCACTGCGCAGGCTGCCCATGGCTCCTATGTTGTGTCCGACGGCATGACCGCGCTGGAAGCTTCGCGCATGCTCCTGCACGGCCGTCAGACCCCTGTCAATCTAACTTTTAACAACATGCGCACCATGGGCGACCTTGCCGGCCGTATAGGGCGTGTTCTTGAATGTGATTCCGCTCAGTTCCTTGCAGCCGCCGACAGCTTGCTTTCGTCCGAAGGACTGACTAAAGCACAATATGCAAGTGCCTTTATACCGGATACATATCAATTTTATTGGACCGACAGTCCTGCGAGGGTTGTAGGCAAACTTTTTGCGGAACGCAGCCGTTTCTGGAACGACGAGCGCCGAGCAAAAGCCAAGTCGCTCGGTCTCACTCCCGAACAGGTCCACACCCTCGCGTCGATTGTGGAAGAAGAGACAAACAAGGCCGACGAACAAGGCACGGTGGCGAGGCTGTATATGAACCGTCTCAAACGCGGTATACCACTCCAGGCCGATCCTACTGTGAAGTTTGCCTTGGGCGATTTTTCGCTACGCCGCATCGTTGGCGAACATCTGAAAGCAGACTCGCCTTATAACACCTACCGCAATACCGGCCTGCCTCCGGGGCCAATCCGCATCGCAGAGCGTGCCACGCTGCAGCGTGTGCTCGATGCTCCCGAAAACAACTATATCTATATGTGCGCCAAGAGCGACTTCTCGGGTTATCACGACTTTACGTCCGACTACAGCCGCCACCGCATCAATGCCGCACGCTATCACCGAGCCCTCTCCGCCCGCGGTATCTGAGCCGCCGTTGCGAAAATTTGTTTGTGCGAGAACTGAAAATTTGCTATTTTTGCAGACTATAAAAGCAACTCTAAACCATGATGGTGAATCGATATAAAATATTGACCGCAGCCCTGATGTTGACGGCTGCGCTGACAGCTCTCTCCGCACCGATTGATGAAGCACGCAAACTCTATCGCAACGGCGACTATGAAGCCGCTGTCAAACAGCTCCAGCGCATTGTCAAGCGTTCGCCCCGTGATGGAAATGCGAACTACTATCTTGGTATGTCGCTTCGAGCCCTTGGACGGACAAAGGATGCCCAGGGACCCCTCACTGTAGCCGAGGATCGAGGCATCAACGCAGCTTCCGAGGCACTTGCTGCCGATGCCATCGACGATTACCGGCTGCTTGCTGCCGAGCGTCATCTCGACACCTGGGAGAAATACCTTGAAAAACGCCGCAAGAAAGTGCCTGAATCGTTGGAAGAAATGCGTTCGCGCTTGATGCAGATGAAGAACATGCTCGACCGTGTGGAGCGAATAGAAATCATCGATTCAATAGCTGTCGATTCGGCCGAATTCTTTACTGCCTACCATCTGTCGCCCGCTGCCGGCTCCATACTTTCATCCGAAATGCTTTCGCGCATCGAAATGATAGAGAACCCGGGCGAACTGGGCACCGCTTATCTCCCGCAAAACCACAGCGAGCTGCTGTGGAGCGCCGTTGACAGCAATGGCAAATTCCAGCTCTATGGCGCCGATATCCTTGACGATGGGACAATGGAGAGCATGCGCATGCTCGACAAACAACTTGCAGGCGGTGGAAATGCTTCGTATCCTTTCCTGATGCCCGACGGAGTGACGCTATACTTTGCCTCGGACGGCGAAGAATCGATAGGCGGCTATGACATTTTTATGACGCGACGCAACGACGAGGGCTACTACCAGCCCCAGAATTTGGGAATGCCCTATAATTCGCCCGATAACGACTTTATGCTTGCCATCGACGAGGCGAGCGGCCTTGGATGGTTTGCCACCGACCGAAATCACATACCGGGCAAAGTGACGGTCTATGTCTTCGCACCCTCGGCCATGCGTGTCAACGCCGACCCCAACGACCGCAACCTGCGCTCGCTTGCCAAGCTCGACAACATAGCCCTTACCCGCAAAAAAGGCGTGAACTATAAAGCCATGCTCGCCGAGCGTCTGCCTCACGACAAAGTGAACAGCATTACGGCCAAGTCGGCCCGTTTCGCTATCGACATGGGCAACGGCAAAATTTACACCGCCATTAACGACTTTAAAAACGCCGAGGCCCGGAGCACCATGGTGGAATGTCTCACCGCCCAATCCGAGGTGCGAAACGTGGTGGAGGAACTCGAACAGCTCCGTAAGCGTTTTGCCGAAGGCGATGAGGATACGGCCTCCGACATCCTCGATGCCGAGGAGGAGCTGAATATGTTGCGTCGCAAGGCCTTGGCTCTGCGCAACAAAGCCATCCGCTTTGAAACCGGTAAGAAATAACAGTAAAATCACTCAAATATCATGAAACTGACAGTAATCTTATTCATAGTACTGGGAATAGTACTGTTGATTGTTTTCTTCTACTATTGCCCCTTCTTCCTATGGATTTCGGCGCGTGTCAGCGGTGTGCGCATATCGCTGATTCAGCTGGTGCTCATGCGCATACGCCAGGTGCCGGCAAGCGTCATTGTCCGAGCCCTTATCGAAGCCCACAAAGCGGGCCTGAAAGATGTGACACGCGACGACCTCGAAGCCCACTATCTTGCCGGAGGTAATGTCGAGCGTGTGGTTCATGCACTTGTTTCGGCCGCCAAGGCCAACATCGACCTTGGGTTCAAGATGGCCACAGCCATCGACCTTGCCGGCCGCGATGTGTTCCAGGCTGTGCAGATGAGCGTCAATCCCAAGGTTATAGACACCCCGCCGGTGACAGCTGTTGCCAAAGATGGTATCCAGCTCATTGCCAAGGCTCGTGTGACAGTGCGAGCCAATATTCGCCAGCTCGTGGGCGGTGCTGGCGAAGACACCGTCCTTGCTCGCGTGGGCGAAGGCATTGTGTCGTCGATTGGCTCGTCGGAGAGCCACAAACAGGTGCTCGAAAATCCCGACTCCATTTCCAAACTCGTTCTCCGCAAAGGCCTTGATTCGGGTACGGCGTTCGAAATCCTCTCGATCGACATTGCCGACATCGACATAGGTCGCAACATCGGTGCCACTCTGCAGATCGATCAGGCTCAAGCCGACAAAAACATTGCTCAGGCCAAGGCCGAGGAACGCCGTGCCATGGCCATTGCACGCGAACAGGAAATGAAAGCTCTCGCACAGGAAGCTCGTGCAAAGGTAATCGAGGCCGAATGTGAGCTGCCTAAAGCTATGGCTCAGGCTTTTCTAAATGGTAACCTCGGCATTATGGATTATTACAGAATGAAAAATATGGAAGCCGACACCAATATGCGCCAGACTATCGGCGGCAATGCTTCGGCTGAATTACCGGAGATAAACCAATGACACTTCTTCTTATTTCTCTTGCCGTCCTCGTAGGCGGTTATTTCATCTACGGCCTTGTAGTTGAAAAAGTTTTCGGCATCGACCCTAAGAGGCTCATGCCCTGCCAGACGCATGCCGACGGTATTGACTATATACCCATGCCCACGTGGAAAGTCTTCCTTATTCAGTTCCTCAACATCGCCGGTCTCGGTCCGATTTTCGGGGCAATCATGGGCGTGATGTTCGGCCCTGCAGCCTTTCTGTGGATTGTGCTCGGCACAATATTTGGCGGTGCCGTGCACGATTTTATCTCGGCAATGATGTCGATACGCAGCGATGGAGAATCGCTTCCCGAACTTGTCGGTCGCGAACTTGGAACAGTAATCAAGCAACTTATGCGCATTGTGTCGACGGTGCTCCTCATTCTCGTTGGCGCAGTGTTTGTGCTCACACCTGCAGGGCTGCTTGCCGGCATGACACCCGGCTGGATGAATGTGACATTTTGGATTGGAGCCATATTCATTTATTATATGTTGGCCACTTTGCTGCCCATCGACAAATTGATAGGCCGCCTCTATCCGTTATTTGGCTTTGCGTTGCTCTTTATGGCCGCCGGTCTGCTGGTGGTCCTTCTTTTTGGAGGACATACCATACCCGACGGTTTCACAGAAGGTTTGTTTAACCGGCATAGCGCCCCCGAGAACCATCCCATCTTTCCCATGATGTTTGTCAGCATAGCATGCGGAGCTATTTCGGGCTTCCACGCCACACAGTCGCCAATGATGGCCCGTTGCCTGAAAAACGAGAAGCTTGCCCGCCCGGTGTTCTATGGAGCAATGGTGGCCGAAGGGCTTGTGGCCCTCATTTGGGCATCTGCCGCTATAACATTTACCGGTGGTTACGGTGAACTTGCAACATATATGGACACTCACACAACGGGCGACCTTGTGACCGACATTTCTGTGACATGGCTGGGCACTTTCGGCGGACTTTTAGCACTTCTGGGCGTTGTGGGGGCTCCCATCACTACCGGAGATACGGCACTCCGCTCTGCACGCCTCATAGTTTCCGATTTTCTTCATGTCGACCAGGCCAAGCTGGCCAAGCGATTGTTGGTGTCGCTGCCTATCTTTGCGGCAACATTTGCCCTTATGATGCTCGACTTCAATATACTGTGGCGCTATTTTGCATGGACAAACCAATTGCTTTCCGCTTTCACACTCTGGGCAGCTACCGTCTATCTTTCCCGTCATGGCAAAGCCTACGCACTTACTCTCGTCCCGGCAATGTTTATGACAGCAGTGGTGACAACATATATTTTGTTGGCGCCTCAGCCGGAAGGTTTGGGATTGCCGCCCTTCGTAGCCTGGGGAATTGCAACCCTTGCCGACTGTCTGTGCCTGCTTGCATTTATCCGCTACCGAGTGGCTTCTCGCTCCAAAATGGTAGGCGATATTGAAATTTGACAGTAATTCTTTATGAATCTGAAAGGAATAATAAGCTCGACACAAAACTATAACTTTCATAGCCATACCCAGTTCTGCGACGGCCGTGCAAGCATGGAAGCTATGGCTTATGCAGCCGTAGCGGCCGGCATAGAACACTATGGCTTTTCGCCTCACAGCCCCCTACCCATTGCTTCGCCATGCAATATGAAGGCAGAAGATGTTGAAAGCTATATTGCCGAATATCATCGCATAGCAGCACTACCCGAACTTAGTGCATGCAAATTCTATCTGTCGATGGAAATAGACTACCTCGGTCCTCAATGGGGCCCGGCTCATGACTATTTCAAATCGCTGCCGTTGGACTACAGCATAGGCTCTGTCCATTTCATTCCTTGCCAGGGAGGAGAGCTGATAGATATTGATGGTAAGTTCGATTCTTTCAACCGTCGGATGAAAGAATTTTTCCACAACGATATAGAGTATGTGGTCGACACTTTTTTCCACAACTCGTTCGACATGGTTCGCTTCGGTGGCTTCGACATTCTCGGTCATATGGACAAAATAGCGCAGAATGCCAACCAGTATGCTCCCGGCATTGAGGACAGCACTTTTTACCGGCAATATATCCTTGATTATCTCAGCCTTCTCGAAGGTTCGGACCTCTTGATTGAAATCAACACCAAGGCAAGGGAGGAACATGGCCGTTTCTTCCCAGACACACGCTACTGGCACGACCTTGCCGACTGTGGTTTGACCTTTGTTGTCAACAGCGATGCCCACTATCCCGAACGCATAGAGGCATCGCGTGCCGAAGTATTTCAACTGCTTCAAGCATGAAAGCACAGAAACTTGAACTCCTTGCACCGGCGCGAGACCTCGCCGTAGGGCGTACGGCTATCTTGGCCGGTGCCGATGCAGTCTATATAGGAGCACCCGATTTCGGAGCACGTGCCGCAGCCACCAATAGCATCGACGACATTGCAAGTCTATGTGAATATGCCCATAAATTCCGTGTAAGGGTCTATGTGACGATGAACACAATTCTGTTCGACGACGAACTGGAACGAGCCCGTCAGATGGTGTGGCAGCTGTGGCAGGCGGGCGTGGATGCCTTGATTGTACAGGACATGGCCTATTTGAAAATGCATCTTCCGCCGATAGCACTTCATGCGAGCACTCAATGCAACATTGACACACCGGCCAAGGCAAAAATGCTTGCCGATGCGGGATTTTCGCAGCTTGTTCTGCCGCGTGAGTTTACTCTCGATGAAATCAAGGCTGCCAGAGATGCCGCCGGAGTGCCTGTCGAGGTATTTGTTCATGGTGCTTTGTGCGTGAGCTATAGCGGTAACTGCCATGCCGGCTGTGCGGCCATGGGTCGAAGTGCCAACCGTGGCAATTGTCCGCAAATGTGCCGTTTGCCCTATGACTTGGTCGATGCCGAAGGCCGACAGCTGATGCCCCGGCGACATTATTTGTCCCTGCGCGACATGCGTCAGATTGAAAATCTGCAGGCTTTGGTCGATGCCGGAGCAAGCTCGTTCAAAATAGAGGGCCGACTGAAGGACGCTCGCTATGTTGCCAATGTGGTGCGGGCTTATTCGCAAGCCCTCGACGGGATTGTGGCAGCAAGCAATGGCACATTAAGCCGTAGTTCGTGTGGCAGTGTAGACTGTAATTTTGTCCCTGACCTTGCCAAGACATTCAACCGGCAATATACCACATATTTTCTTGAAGGCAAGCCGGGTGTGATGGCTTCCATAGACACTCCCAAATGGAGGGGCGAGGAAGTTGGTGTGGCCGGAAGTAGCTACGATGTTCGCAGTCGCTCGTTTCGAGCCATATTAAAGTCAGAACTGTCAAATGGCGATGGCCTCGGTTTCTTCGACAAGCAAGGAAATTATTGTGGTTTTCGTCTCAACCGGGTTGAAAACAGCACGCTTTTTCCAGCCGTACCTCTGCCTGAGTTGCAAAAAGGGACTAAAATTTATAGGAACAATGACAAGGCTTTCGGCGATTTGCTCGATGGATTCGGGCATCTAAGCAGTCGAAGAATTGCTGTGAACATCCGTTTGCGAGCTATCGATGAGCAACACTTAGTATTCGCCGCTTCCGACGAGCGTGGCTGTGGTGCAGAGATTGTGCTTGATTGCGATTACTCGGAGGCCCGTAGTCCTCAAGCGGAACAACGCGCCAAACTGATGGGTCGTCTTGGCGACACCATTTATTCGCTTTCGGCTTTGGACGACAGCCTGGACGAGCGTTTTGTGCCGTCGTCGGTTCTGGCACGCGGCCGTCGCGAACTGCTTGCTATGCTCGATGTTTCTGCCCAAAGCGCATATAGACGCGACAGGCGAAAACCCGCCACGGAAAGTTCCAATGCTTTTGCCGGACAGAGGCTTGATTATCATAGCAATGTAGCCAATCATCTGGCTAAAGAGTTTTATACTGAGCATGGAGCTGAAGTATCGGAACCTGCAATGGAAGTTAAATCTGTTTCGAAGAAGGAAGTCATGGTGATGCAAACTCGCTACTGTTTGCGTCGCGAATTAGGGTGTTGCCTCAAAGAGAAGGGGGCTTCGAACCTGCCGCAACCATTGTTTCTGCGCAATGAGAGCGGTTTGTATCGCCTTCATTTCGATTGTTCACGCTGTGGCATGGATATTTTCCGATGCAGAATATAATAAAAGAGCTAATTTTGAGGCATAAACAGTTATAGACTATGTTTGAATTATTATCAGAACTTCATTTTGAAGGACTTGCCGTCGGCTTGGCCACATTTTTGATTATCGGCCTATTCCACCCGGTTGTAATTAAGTTTCATTACTATTTTGGAACAGGCTGTTGGTGGTGGTTTCTCATTTTGGGCATTTCCATGTGTGTCGTGTCTATGTTATTGGACAATAATATATTGTCGATCATTGCGGGCGTTGTGGCCTTTTCGTCGTTTTGGACAATAAAAGAAATTTTTGAACAAGAAAAAAGAGTGGAGAAAGGTTGGTTTCCTCCCAATCCTTCAAGAATAAAGGAAAAGAACGACACTGGAAAAAAAAACGCTGTATTAATTTGTGCAATTGCTGCGGAATTGCTAAATTTGCAATCGCATATTCACAGGCACTTCTCTGAAAGGTCTAAAAATAGATTAATATGAAGAAAAGAATAGTTGATATATTAACCAAATCGAGTCTTGTTCGCTCATTTCTTGCCAAACCATCGCCGAAGTGGATGGTGTATGTTGCCGACTTGCTATTGATAGCATTCAGTTGCGGGCTGACGCTTGCTTTTGGCTCGTCAGGAAGGCACAGCGACTCGTTTCTTCATGCGCCTGTTGTGCGTGCGATGTTTGAATTTGCGACCTATGCAATATTGGCTCTGTTTTTTGGCTCCAGCCGTTATATTATCCGCCTATCTGTTATAGAGGATACATATCGACTTGTTCTGCTGGTATTTTCATCGTCGCTGCTTCTGACATCTGTTTCGCTGGTGTCGCAAGTGCTCAACGGCTATCCCTATTTCAGCTATTGGAACATTTTTGTTGTAGGTTTTATGGCTTTCACGCTGATGCTGCTCATGCGACTTTCCATAAAATATCTCTACATGTCCATGTCGGGAGTTACCCAGACAAAGAAACGAGTCATTGTTCTTGGGTCGGCTATTAACTCCTTCTTCCTTGCTTCAGCCCTCAAGAGCGAGTTCGAAGGGCGTTTCGACCCTGTTGCTCTGCTGAGCCTTTCGGCAAAGAAAATAGATAGCTCTGTCAATGGTATTCCAGTAGAGAACCTCGTGGCAGAGGAAATTCCGGCAATTTTCAAATACTATAAGTGCGACACGCTTCTTTTCCTTTCCACGCAAATGGAGCTGATGCGTAGCGGTACTGCGGATTTATTCCTCAGGAATAATATTAAATTGTTGATGCTCAACCAAGTTGAAGAGTTCGATGTCAATTCGAAGTCTATGCCCCAGTTGTCAACGCATGTACATGATATCCGCATAGAGGACCTTCTTGGTCGTGAGCCTATCAAGACAGAGAATCACCAGCTTCGTAATGTGATACGCGGCCAGGTGGTGATGATTACCGGTGCAGCCGGTTCTATCGGCTCGGAAATTGTACGCCAGGTGGCCTCGTTCAACGCTTCTGAAATAGTTCTTCTCGACCAGGCAGAAACGCCAATGCACGACATGCAGCTGGAAATGGAAGCTGCGTTCCCCGATGCGAAAATACATCTGTTTATTGGCGACGTGGCCAATAGAGAGCGCATGGAACACGCTTTCCAGAAGTACAATCCCCGCTACGTCTTCCATGCGGCCGCCTATAAGCACGTGCCCATGATGGAGCGAAACCCTGCAGAGGCTGTGATGACCAATGTGTTTGGCACCAAGAATATAGCTGACCTCTCGGTGAAATACGGAGTTGAAAAATTTGTGATGATTTCTACCGACAAGGCCGTCAACCCCACCAACGTCATGGGAGCATCCAAACGTATCGCCGAAATATATGTTCAGTCTCTGTTCTTCTACAACCGCAGGCAGGAAGACCGCAACAGCACACGTTTCATCACAACACGTTTTGGCAACGTTCTCGGGTCGAATGGCTCGGTAATTCCATTGTTCCGCAAACAGATAGAGCAGGGTGGCCCGGTTACTATCACCCACCGCGACATAATCCGCTACTTCATGACCATTCCCGAGGCTTGCTCGCTGGTGCTTGAAGCCGGTGTTATGGGAAATGGTGGCGAAATATTTGTTTTCGACATGGGGCAGCCCATGAAAATATGGGATTTGGCTGTTCGCATGATTTCTCTTTCGGGTCTCAAAGTGGGCGAGGATATCGAAATTATCGAAACCGGTCTGCGTCCGGGCGAGAAACTCTACGAGGAACTTCTCAACGAGCGCGAGCACACCATTGCCACGCACCATAAGAAAATTATGATAGCCAAGGTGCGTACCTATGATTATAACGACGTGCTTGCACACCTCGACCGCCTTCTCAAGGCTGTACATGCCGGGGCCGGGCATGACATTGTAGCTGAAATGAAGCACATGGTGCCCGAATACAAATCGAACAACTCAATATGGCAAAAAGTAGACAGCGAAATAGCAAGCGACACAGAGGGAAATATGCACGAAGTCGATGTGAAGGCTGTTGCTGCCGGATGATTAGAAATATGAACATTCTAAAATTTATTGTTGCTGCGGTTCTGATGTTCAATGCATCGGCCGCAGTTGCTTTTGACCCAAGCTCCTTGCTGGGCAAACTGCACGGAGACAGCTCCAACACTTCCTCAACAGTTGAAAAACTGGGCGACGCCCTTGGCAATTTGTTGGCCAATAAAAACTTCAAGGTTGAAGATTTGGTGGGGGCGTGGGAATATGTCTCGCCTGCCGTTTCTTTCCAAAGCGATAATGCGCTGATGAAAGTTGGCGGGGCGGGCGCTGCTACCGCTCTTGAGGACCAGCTCGAACCGTACTACACTCGATTGGGATTTAATAGAACCAGCCTGGTGGTGAACGACGACAAGAGCTTTACACTCAGGATGGGTTTGGTACAGCTTAGGGGAACCGTAGAAAAGGACGAGAACGATGTGCTTATATTCAATTGCAGTGCTTTCGGTAAGAAGCAGTTAGGCAAACTGTCGGCAAATGCCTCCAAAATCGGCAGCACGCTCAACATCACTTTCGACGCCTCACGCTTGATCGAAATGGTGGAAAAAGTATCCAAACTGCTGAAAAATGACACTTTAAGTACACTTTCCGGTCTGCTTTCGTCCTACGATGGCGTTTACATCGGTTTTAAGCTGAACGCCAAGAAGTGATAACGCTTGAAAAGGCACAGCCATCTGATTTCAACGGCTATTATCGACTGCGTTGTCAGCAGGATAATATAGCCTGGACGGGGTATACTACCTCGCCGGAGCGCGAAGGGCTTATGAAATGGTTTGAAGCCCAGCTTGTTTCGAACACTCGCACCATTCGTCTGCTCAAGGACGATGGTGCGGTTGTAGGTTATATCTACGAGGATCTATTGCCCGACGGAGGCGCAGAACTGGGTTACGGCACCGACATGGAGCGCCGCGGACAAGGACTTGGCAAAGAGATTCTTAGACTCTTTGTCGAACAGATGCGTAAACTTCAACGGTCGTACATCATTGCTATTGTGGCAACTAACAATGTGGCATCGCAGAAGTGCCTCGGGCATAACGGCTTTGTGTGCTGCGGTTCTTACGATATGCGCGATTTGCCTCTGATTTCAGGACTTACAACGTTCGAGAAATGGGAATTGAAACTGTGAAAAAAATATGTGTCGTCACTGCCACACGAGCAGAGTATGGAGTGTTGCAATGGCTGCTGAAGGCTATTGAGGCATCGCCCGTGCTTGAGCTTCAACTTGTTGTGACCGGCGCACACCTCGAAAGCTCGCAGGGAATGACTGTCCGTCAAATCGAAGCCGATGGTTTTAAGATAGACTACAGCATCGACATGCAGCTTGGTGATGACAGCAAGGCAATTGCATGCTCAATGGGACGGTGTGCCATAGGAATGTCCGATGCTCTGAGCCTGTTGAGCCCCGACATGCTTGTAGTTGTTGGCGACCGATATGAATTGTTGCCGATATGCTCCGCTGCTCTGGTGATGAATGTGCCCATAGCGCATATCTCCGGAGGAGATGTAACTCGCGGAGCAATCGACGACAGAGTGCGCAACGCTGTCACAATGATGGCGTCGCTTCATTTCCCCGGCACCGAAGCGTCGGCGGCCAATATTCGTCGGATGACAGGTGGCGATGCCAATATCTTTACTGTCGGCGAGCCCGGCTTGGAAAGTTTTTTGAATTTTGACCTTCTCTCACGGCAAGAACTTGCCTCCGAACTTGGCCTGGATGTCGACAAACCTTGGATTCTCGCCACCCTCCATCCCGAAACTCTTCGGACCACGGAATATAACATGTCGATGGCGGCAAACATGCTGGCTGCGCTCAAAGCTCTTGAAGCTTGCCAGACTGTGATTACCGGGGCCAATGCCGACCTTGGCGGTTCGGCGATGAACGCTTTTTTCAAAGAAGCTGCCGCGGCATCGGGAGGGGCAATTGTTTTTTGCCAAAATTTGGGACAAAGGCGTTATCTTGGATTCATGCATCAGGCAGCATGCGTGTTGGGAAACTCGTCCAGCGGTATTCTCGAAGCACCTTTCCTTGGAATCCCGGTGGTGAATATAGGTCGCCGTCAGGAAGGAAGACACCTGTGCAAAAATGTACTTTCGGTATCAGTCGATTGGCAAGAAGTTGGCCATGCGGTGCGCAAAGCTCTTTCACAGCCTCGCACTGTCGATTCTTACTACGGAGACGGCCATACTGCTCAAAAGATTGTGAAACATATAGTTGATTTTTTGCAATGAATTGCGGTATAGTGGCCTCGTGGAATGAACTGTTGGCCGATTTTCCGGCCGGGTGCCGCGATATATATTTCACAGAGGAATATGTGGGCCTCTATGCCACTGAAACCGAACAAGCGGCAGCTTTTTACTATCGAGAAGACAAGCAGCTGTTCCTTATGCCCTTCCTGCGCCGTAGTTTTGTGGCTCATAACGAAAAGTTCTATGATTTTGAATCGGCCTATGGCTATGGCGGCCCGATTACCAATAGCAAGGACCGACAGTTCCACAATCGAGCCATGGCAGCGTTTGTCGATGTGTGTCGTCGCGAGGGTTATGTGGCAGGTTTTGTACGCTTCCATCCCTTGCTGGACAACGACTTATTGAGTAATGAGTCGATAGAGATTATCCCCGACCGAAACACTGTGGCAATAGATCTCAGGCCATCACTCGACGACATATGGATGACGCAGATTCACACAAAAAATCGCAATGTCATCAAAAAAGCAATCGGTAGTGGGCTTACGTTCGAAGCTGATTATGCATTTGACCGCTTATCCGACTTTTGTCGCCTGTATAATGCGACGATGGAAAAACTCGGGGCCGAAGAGTTCTATTATTTTTCGCCGGAATATTTTGAAACTTTCAAACAAAGAATTCCCAATAGTTTCATCGGCGTTGTGAAGCACGGTGACAAGGTGCTCGCGGCGGCTATATTTATGTGGGAAGGTCCTTGGGGGCACTACCATTTGTCCGGCAGCGACAAAGAGGCTCTGAAGATGTGTCCCAACAATCTGTTGTTGTGGGGCGCAGCCAAAGAACTTAAAGCGAAAGGAGTTGAGCTTTTTCACCTTGGAGGAGGTACCGATTCTTCGGCCGATAATTCTCTGTTGGGTTTCAAAAAGAAGTTTTCGCACACTCTATGCCGTTTTTCTATCGGTAAAATGATTTTCAACCGTCAGGTGCTCGACCGTCTCTATGCCGAATGGGAAAAGAAAAATCCTCAGAAAACTGTTCGATATAAACATTTTCTATTAAAATATAAATATTGAAATGGGAGTCTACATCATTGCCGAAGCCGGCGTAAACCATAATGGAAGTCTCGACTTTGCATTCCGTCTATGTGATGCAGCAAAAGCTGCCGGGGCCGACTGTGTCAAGTTCCAGACCTGGCAGACCGACAAAATAGCGACTCGCCGTACTGTCAAGGCCGACTATCAGAGCCGAAACACCGGCGATGCCGATGAAAGCCAGTTCGACATGCTTCGGAAACTGGAACTGGGCTATGATGATTTTGCCCGAATCCAGACATACTGCCGGCAGATTGGCATAGACTTTCTTTCCACTCCGGACGAACAGTGGAGCCTGCGCTTTTTGGTCGACGAACTTGGCATGCCGCTTGTCAAAGTGGGCTCCGGCGAGGTTACAAACATTCCATATCTACGACAGATAGCTGCATGTCGAAGGCCTGTGATTCTGTCCACCGGCATGGCTACGCTTGCCCAGGTGGCACGTGCTTACGACACCTTGAAGGAGGGTGGCTGTCCCGAGCTTACGCTGCTCCATTGCACCACCAACTATCCATGTCCTTACGGAGAAGTGAATCTGAGGGCGATGGAAACTTTGCGCGAAGCGTTCCATTGCCCGGTGGGATACTCCGACCACACCTTGGGTATCGAAGTGCCTGTGGCGGCAGTGGCACTCGGGGCACAGGTAATCGAAAAACATTTTACTCTCGACTGCTCCATGGAGGGTCCTGACCATCGAGCCTCGCTCGACCCTGCGGCACTGGCACAGATGGTGAGAGCCATACGCAATATTGAACAGGCTCTGGGCGATGGGGTGAAACGCCCTAATGCTTCGGAGCTGGCCATAGCTCCTGTGGTGCGCAAGAGCATTGTGGCCGCCTGCCCCATAGATGCCGGCGATATTTTTTCGTCCGACAATCTCACTGTCAAACGTGCCAACGGCGGTCTGTCGGCCGAGCTGTGGGATGTGGTGATTGGTCGCAAGGCATCACGGAGCTATCAAATAGATGAGCCTATTGTTTGATATTCCAAGTTTTATTAGTAACTTTGAAAGCAATATCCATACTTACTTTAAACATGAAAACTACTTCTAAACTTTTGATGGCGTGTGCCGTTTGTGGCGCATCCATCCTCGGCGGCTGTCAAGGACAGAAAGAAAGCGTGGCAGCCGACATACCTCAGGGACAGGATGAAATCATTCTCCACGCCTGGAGCTGGGCCCTCGACACTATAGCTTCAAACATGAAACAGATTGCCGATGCGGGCTATAACTATGTGCAGACATCGCCGGTCAACACTTGTTTTGTCGGCGAAGACGGCGGTCGTGCTCTTTTCAGCCAGCCCGACGACAGCGTCAAAGGCAAATGGTACTACTATTACCAGCCGACCGACTGGAAAATTGGCAATTATATGCTTGGCGACCGCGATGATTTCAAGGCCATGTGCGACAGTGCCCGCAAATATGGCGTCCGTGTGATTGTCGATGTGCTGCCCAACCACACCGCCGTAGACCACACTGCCGTGCTGCCCGACCTCGATGCTGCTGTCGGCGGCCACGAAAATCTCTACCATGCCAACGGCTTTACCGATTGTGTGGACTATAACGACCGTCTGCAGTGCACCACCTACAAAATGGGCGGTCTGCCTGATGTCAACACCGAGAATCCCGATTTCCAGCATTACTACATGCAGTATGTCAACGACCTTATCGCTCTCGGTGCCCGTGGCTTCCGTTACGACACTGCCAAACATATAGGCTTGCCTTCCGACCCTGTCGACCCCAAGTCGGAGCGTAATAATTTCTGGGACGTGGCCACAGGCCGCGAAGCCGTCAAGGGTCTTTCTCTTTCCATGCCCGACAGCCTCTATATCTATGGCGAAGTGCTCCAGGACCGCAACGTGAAGGAAAAAGAATATGCCGAATATATGGACCTTGTGGCAAGCAACTATGGCGGCGTGCTGCGCAATGTCATTGCTGCCGGAAGCACCAAGGCCGATGATCTTACCAACTGGCAGCATCCTGCCGACCCGACACAGCTTGTAACATGGGTAGAGAGTCACGACACCTACTGCAACGAGCATGCTTCGGCCGGCCTTACCGACGACCAGATTCGCACAGGGTGGGTTTTTCTGGCATCGCGCGCCACCGGCCGTCCGCTTTTCTACAGCCGTCCCGCCGGCAGCACTCGCGAAAACTATTGGGGTACGAACCGCATAGGCAACCGTGGCAATGACGAATTCTATCATCCCCAGGTGGTGGCCGCCAATAAGTTCCGCCATGCAATGGCCGGTCAGCCCGAGAATCTCGTATTCGCCGAAAACGGAGCTGTTGTCGAGGTTGAACGCGGCGACAAGGGCGTTTCGCTCATCAACTTTTCTAATGCAGACCAGGCTCTTGACCTTGCAACCTTTCTTCCTGACGGCACATATACCGATGCCGTGAGCGGCAGCACTTTCGAAGCCAAAAACGGCAAGCTCACCGGCACGCTCGCTCCTCTGACAACCTACATTCTCTATCGCTGATAGAAATTGAAAATAATAACGGAGCTTCCGGGCATTCACGCCGGGAAGCTCCGTTGTTTTATGCTGATTCGTTGATTTATGCTATGCTGATGAGGTAGGCCACATAGGCCACGTATCCTGCCGTCAGCACTGCTCCTTCTGCACGGGTGATGGTGCGCTTGCCTATAAACCAGCCGAAAAGCCAGAAGAGGATGCTCGCAACAGCAAGGACAAGCAGGTCGAATGTGCCGATACCACCAAATTCAAGCGGACGAATAGTGGCCGCGGTTCCAAGAACAAAGAATATGTTGAAAATGTTGCTGCCTATGACATTTCCCAAAGCAATGCCGGGTTTGCCTTTGACAGCGGCGACTACGGATGCTGCGAGCTCGGGCAGCGAGGTGCCGGCGGCAACAATGGTGAGGCCGATAATAGCATCGCTGACTCCGAGGGCTTTTGCAATATATGAAGCGCCTTCCACAAATTTGTCGCCGCCCCACACCAGACCTGCAAGGCCAAGAGCAACCCAAAGCCAAGCTTTCCAAGCACTCATCGACGGAGCGCTATTGGTCTGAGGCTCAGGCTCGATGTGTTTTGCTTGCGAAAAGGTGTAGCGCATGAAGATGGCAAAGAAGAGAAGAAGCACAATGCCGTCCGAGCGCCAGAGAATGCGACCGCCATCATTGCCCAGCAATGTGCCGGCCCCCATGGCAAGAATTACCAGCGATGATATGATGACAAAAGGAATGTCGGCCGTCATGGTGTTGACGGGCACTTTTATAGGCCTCACCATTGCGGTGATACCTATGATTGCCATAATGTTGAAGATGTTGCTGCCCACAGCATTGCCTATGGCAAGCTGGCCTGAGCCTTCGATTGCCGACACCACACTGATTACCAACTCCGGTGTTGATGTGCCGAAAGCTACCACTGTCAGGCCCACCACCAAGTCGCTTACACCCCAGCGCCGCGCAATGGCCGAGGCTCCGTCGGTGAGAAAATTTGCCCCGGCAAGGATGAGCACAAGGCCTAAAAGAAGAATAAAGATGTTCAGTAGCATGTTTTTCTTGTCTTTGTGAAGCGCAAATGTAGCAATTTTTTTAATGTCTTGAAAGTGCTGCACCGCAATATATTTTTGTGTAACCAAAAAATAAAGCGTAACTTTGTAGGAAGATTTAAAAAGAATATAAACAATACACACTTCATTATAACAATGGAACTAAAAGGAACAATTACCCATGCTCTACCCATGGTGTCGGGCACATCCAAAGCCGGCAATCCTTGGAAAAAACGCGAATATGTCCTTGAATATCAAGAAGGACAGTACCCTCGTAAGATGGTCTTCACCTGCTTTGGCGAAACAGCCGACCGCATCGTGCTCGAACCCGGACAGCAGGTCAACGTGTTTTTTGATCTTGATTCCCGCGAATATAACGGCCGCTGGTATCTTGAATCGCGCGCATGGCGTGTCGACCCCGTAAGTGCTGCCGCCCCCGCCGCCCCTGCCGCCGCCCCCATCGCCGCCCCGGGCTCTATTCCGCCGCCGCCTGTTGTTCCCACCGGTGCAGCCGACGAAGAATTTCCTTTCTAATTCCTTATTTTCTGAAGCAATACTATGGCTATAGAACTCAAAAACCTTACTAAAAGGTCCGAGAACTATTCCCAGTGGTACAACGAGCTGGTGGTCAAAGCCGACCTTGCCGAGCAATCGGCAGTGCGCGGCTGTATGGTCATCAAGCCCTACGGCTATGCTATCTGGGAAAAAATGCAGCGCACTCTCGATGCCATGTTCAAGGAAACCGGCGTGCAGAATGCTTATTTTCCGTTGCTCATTCCCAAATCCTTCCTCTGCCGCGAAGCCGAGCACGTCGAAGGTTTTGCAAAGGAGTGCGCCGTGGTCACCCACTATCGTCTCAAGAACGCTCCCGATGGCTCAGGCGTTGTTGTCGATCCCGAAGCCAAACTCGAAGAAGAGCTCATTATCCGACCGACTTCGGAAACAATTATCTGGGGTACATATAAAAATTGGATTCACAGCTGGCGCGATCTGCCAGTGCTCTGCAACCAATGGGCCAACGTGATGCGCTGGGAAATGCGTACCCGCATGTTCCTGCGCACGGCAGAATTCCTGTGGCAGGAAGGTCATTGCGCACATGCTACCGCCGAAGAATCGGAAGCCCGCACGGTGCAGATGATCAAGCTCTATGCCGAATTCGCCGAAAAATACATGGCCATGCCTGTGCAGATTGGTGTCAAGACTGCCAATGAACGTTTTGCCGGAGCCCTCAACACCTACACAATCGAGGCTATGATGCAGGACGGCAAGGCTCTGCAGGCCGGAACATCGCACAATCTGGGACAAAATTTTGCCAAGGCTTTCGATGTGACATTTGCCAACAAGGAAAACAAGCCCGAATATGTGTGGGCAAACTCATGGGGTGTCTCAACCCGCCTTATGGGAGCATTGATTATGACCCATTCCGACGACAATGGTCTTGTGCTTCCTCCGCATCTTGCCCCTATCCAGGTGGTTATTGTTCCCATCTATAAGAATGCCGAGCAGCTGGCGCAAATCTCCGAGCATGTGAAGCCTATACTCGACCGTCTGGCAGAGCTTGGCGTTTCCGCCAAGTACGACGATGCCGACAACAAACGCCCCGGTTTCAAGTTTGCCGACTACGAGCTTAAAGGCGTGCCTGTGCGTCTTGTTGTCGGAGCCCGCGATATTGAGAAGGGGACAGTCGAAGTGATGCGTCGCGACACTCTCGAGAAGCATGAAGCTCCACTTGCCGGCATAGCCGAATATGCCGCCGCTTTGCTGGAGGAAATACAGGACAATATCTACCGCAAAGCTTTGGCCATGCGGCAGAGCAAAACCTACATCTGCGACAGCTACGACGACTTCAAGGCCCGCATCGAAGATGGCGGTTTCTTCCTTTGCCACTGGGACGGCACTACCGAAACCGAGGAGCTGATCAAAGCCGAGACAAAGGCTACAATTCGTTGCATACCTCTTGACATCGAGGACGAAGAAGGTGTGTGCATGGTCACCGGCAAACCATCGAAACGTCGTGTGATTATTGCCCGTAACTATTGATTAAACAGCGCGGCCGGACTGTTGTTGCCACGTCCGGCCGCGCGTGTATTTCCTACAACCCAATGGATTATAAACAATTCAGAAAACATCTCTCCGAAACTACAGGCCGCAGTGCAGCCGACATCGATGCCATGACCGAAGGCCTTTCGGTTGTTATCAGGCAGACGTGTTCCGAGCTCGACAGCATTGCCGTGCCTACTTTCGGCACCTTTGTCGCAGTCAAGCACAACGAAGAGGTGCGACAAGATCTCTCCACCGGCAAACGCATGCTTTTGCCTCCCGAAATCAACATTGAATTCCATCCCGGGGCCATGCTTCTGAAAAAGCTCAAAGGTCCTGACGAAATAATATGACGAATTTCCTTAAAATCATAGCTGTGGCTGCCGCTGCCGCTGCCATTTCATTTTCTGCCGCAGCCAAGGGCGTTCTGGGCATTGACGGCGAGGATGCCACTTCGGTGGGCATATATATCAAAAATCTGTCTACGGGCAAGGTTGTGTTGTCGCACAATGCCGGTATGGCGCTCACTCCGGCCTCGGTGCTGAAATCCATTACAACGGCCTCGGTGCTGAGCAAATATGGCGCTGACACCTGTTTCACAACTATTGTGCGTCTCACAGGTAGTGCCGGCGACGGCGGCTGGCACGGCAACATCGTGGTCGATGCTTGTTCCGACCCTACGGTGGAAAGTTCTAATTTCAAATCGCGCCAAGGCTTCTGCGATTCTATAGCCACTGCTCTTGCTCGTCTCGGAATTAAAGATATTGACGGCGACATTGTTGTGCGTCAGAGCCTTAAAGATGCAGGGCCTATTCTGCAATGGGAATGTGAGGATATAGCGTGGCCTTATGGTGCCGGACTTTTCGGGATGAACTGGCGTGACAACACCACCACTCTCACACCGGCAACAGGAACTACCTCGCCTCATGTGCCCGGACTGGAAGTGTGCACGGTGGTCAGCGACAGCAACGACCTTGTGCGAGGCATGATGAGCGACCGTCTGATGGTTTACTGCAAAGGGCAGCCCAAACCCGACACCAAACTCGACACCACAGTTCCCGATCCTGCCGAGGTTTTTAAAGAAGAACTCCGCAACAAACTTGATGACAAGGGTATATATATGACAGGCGAAGCTGTAGACGCCGACGACAGCCGTGTGATATACGTTCATCGCTCTGCGCCTTTTGGCGAAATTATGAAGAGCCTCATGGTGCGTTCCGACAATCTTTTTGCCGAGGGAATGTTGCGCACTCTTGCTCCGGGGTCATCGCGCAAAAAGGCTATCACCGTCGAAAAGGAAATGTGGAACGCCCGCGGTATAAGTGCCCGCCACACAATTATCAACGATGGCAGCGGTCTGACCCGTGCCAACCGTCTGTCGCCATTGTTTATTGCTGATGTGCTCGAATGGATGACCAAGTCCAAAAACGCCGAGACCTACACTTCGTTCTTCCCTCGTGCCGGCAAAGAGGGAACGATGCGCGGCTTCCTTGCCAAGAACAAATCGCTCAAGGGTTTGATTGCCATGAAGACCGGCAGTGTCAGCTCGGTGCAATGCTATGCCGGCTATAAACTCTCGGAAAAGGGCAAGCCTACTCATGTGATTGTCATTATGGTAAACGGCTTCTTCTGCCCGCGTGCCCAAGTGCGCAAAGCGTGCGAAGACCTCTTAACTCGTACTTTCCAATGAATAACATTGACCAACTGATAGAAAAAAACATAGAGATTGAAGGACTTCTTCGTGTGCTCCGTGGCCGTCCGAACGCCGAAGCGCAGAATATGCTGCGACAAGCTTTTGACAGCTATGCTGCCTTGATGGAGCAATTATTGGGTGCGTCAGAAGCCTCTGCCGTATCTGCCGTGTCTGAAGTGCCAGATGTGTCAGAAGTGTCTGACGAGACGGACGAGACAGACTTGTCGGACGAGACGGATTCTTTCGCGCCCGTCAACGCAGAGCCTCGTGAGCAGAATGTCAAGCTTTTGAAAGCTTTCACTCTCAACGACCGCTTCCGCTTCCGCCGTGAACTTTTCGAGGGTAATGATTCCGATTTTTCCGATACTCTCACCATCCTTTCCGGTATGGATAGTTATGCCGAAGCTGCCGACTATCTTTATAATGATATGATGTGGGATGCAAACAATGCTTCTGTGTCCGATTTCATGGCCATTCTGGCACAAAACATGCCGCGATGAGTGCCGGTTGTCTTTTCATAGTACCCACGCCTGTCGGCAATCTCGGCGACATGACCTCTCGTGCCGTTGAGGTTCTCAAAAATGTTTCGCTCATCCTTGCCGAGGACACACGCACATCGGCTAAGCTGATGAATCACTTCGGCATTGCCACGCCAATGGCAAGCCATCACAAATATAACGAACATCGCGACCTGGCACCCCTGCTCGACCGCATCGAGGCCGGTGAGAATATAGCCCTCGTCTCCGATGCCGGCACTCCCGGGATTTCCGACCCCGGCTTTATGCTCTCGCGAGAGTGTCGCCGACGTGGCCTCACAGTGCAGACCCTCCCCGGAGCCACGGCTTTTGTGCCGGCTTTGGTAAACTCGGGTCTTCCCTGCGACCGTTTCTTTTTTGAAGGTTTCCTGCCGCCTAAAAAAGGCCGGGTGACTCGTCTTGAATTCCTTGCTGCTCTGGGCTCTACTTTTGTGGTGTACGAATCTCCTCTGCGTGTGGCCCGCACTCTTGCCGACCTTGCTGCCGTGTGCGGCAACGACTGCCCGGCAGCTGTGTGTCGCGAGATTTCAAAAATCTACGATACTACACACCGTGGCACCCTTGCCGAGCTTGCCGAGTACTTCGCTCAGAACCAAGCTCGTGGTGAAATTGTTATTATTGTTGCACCGCAGGAACGGCCTGCCGCTCCTCGCGAGCACCGTAACAAATTCAAGAATGACTGACATAAGTATCGAAAGTTCAACTAATTCTAACAGGATATGAAAAAATTTGCATTTATTTGCTTGGCCGCGTCTCTGATGGCCACTTCATGCCAAAACAAACAGCAGGAGGAACAGCTGCGTCAGGCCCAGGCACTGGCCGATGCATCGCGCGAGGAACTTGTGGGTGCTGTAGCTGACCGTGATTCCCTTCTGAGCCTCGTCAACGAAATTTCTGCCGGGATGGGCCAGATTCGCCAACTCGAAAATATTCTCACTGTGGGATGCACAGCCGAAACACCCGGACAACGCGACCAGATTCGTGCCGACATTGCCGCAATCCAGCAAACCCTCGAACAGCGCCGTCTGCGTCTGGCCGAACTTGAAAAGAAGCTTAAAGCCAGCAGCATCAGCAACAGCAAGCTTCAGGAAACTGTTGCCACTCTCCGTCAGCAGATCGAAACCCAGACGCAGGAAATTGCCGGCCTCCGCGCCAACCTCGACGAGGCCAAGACGACCATTGGCGCCCTCGATCAGCGCGTCGATTCGCTCAGCACCACTGTCAACACCGTTACTGCCCAGCGCGACAGCACCGACCAGCGCAACACGCAGCTTGTCAACGAGCTTAACACCTGCTACTTTGCCATTGGCAACAAAGATGAGCTGAAACAGAATCGCATTATCGAAGGCGGCGGCTTCCTGCGCAAAACCAAGCTGATGGAAGGAGATTTCGACCGCAGCTTCTTCACTAAGGCCGACAAACGAACCCTCACCACCATCAACCTCAACTCCAACAAGGCCGAGGTGCTCACCAAACAGCCGGCAAGCTCCTATACAATCACCGAAGAAGGCGGACACAAGGTGCTCCACATCACCAACCCCGCAGCCTTCTGGAGCATTTCCAACTTCCTCGTCATCAAAATCGACTAAACCATCATTCGATAAAAACAGAATGCCACGTTCCCATCGGAAGCGTGGCATTAGTTATTCAAACAAAGGTATTCAGAGCTTTACTATTTTGCCGGCTTGGACAATTTCACCGGGACGTGTTAAGCCGTCTTTGCCGTTCATCTTGGTGCACACAAAAAAGATGAACGGACGGTCAACCTTCACCTTGACGGTTTTCAATGGTTTTGCAGGACCGCCACCAGTCATTAATGCAGCTGTTGCAGAAGCTCCGGCCACATGAGTTTCATCTACTGTTATTTTCGACTTCTGTTTCAAAGAGCAAGCCCACGGTGCGCCATCGTCAAAGATTTTGCACGATAAACTATGTATGCCCATATCAGACAGGATCTGTTTGCAATCAAGGAGCTCAGGGTTGGCATATTCAAATTTGGGAAATTCCAATTCTATTTTTGTCCTCTCTTCGCACGGGAGGTCCAACAGTGAGGAAAAATCGCACTCGGCAATCAGTTGGTCGACAGTTACACCTTCTTTGGGAAGCACAATGGCAAAAACGAAGGGATACATGTCCTTCGTAACAATCTCAGCATCGTCATTTTGTGCATAAGTGCCATCGGGATATATTTCGCATTTCATCATGTCAATTTCAGAATTGCCGTCAACGCCCTTGAACGCTGTTTTGTAGGTCTCTTCAAATGGACAGTCCCAAAAAGCGGAATAATAGAGTGTATTCACCAACACTGCCTCTGTCATCTTGTCGAGTTCGCTGAGGAAATGGGGTATCAAACCCTTGGTTTTGTCCGATGTCCAACTGTTGATATCGTTGACAACTTGCGAACTCTGAGAAAAATCAGCCTTGAATATTGAAGCTGTATAATAGTCGGGCAGTACTTTTGAGAAACGTTCGTTGAGCGTGCGCTTCTCGCTGTACCACAAAGCATTGGCAACCTGATATTCAGCGCTTCTCTTCTCTTCATCATAGTAAACTTCGTAGGGCTGGTCGCGCATCAGTTTTTTGAACATCGTGTTGAGTTCATCTATATTGTCTGCACCAAAGGCCTTCAATACTGCTTCCTGCCCCTCTACGGTGAGATTGTTGGCGAGCATCGACAATGCCACGCTCGCTCCGAAAGGCGACATGAGCATATTTTCTGTGCTCGGATTGGCGGCACACATCGATTTGAACATTGCCATCCCGGCCTTGTTCATATTTTTGTACATATCATGCTCTTTTGCCGTGAAATGGAATGTCTCTACTTGTGGCTCGACATATGCCTGAGTGTACACCGGAAAAGTCTCTGTCTGCTCCACAGCCGGCACTTCCTCCGAGTCGGAGCATGCTGCCATTAGCACCGCCGACAGCAATATTGATGAGTTTTTAATAAAAGTTTTCATGGTGGAAAAATTATTTGACAGTATAATAAAAAACTTCGGAACTGAAATAGAGTTATTTCCTCATTGCATATCGTTTTATTGGCTGATGCTGCAAAGATAGGTAAAAAAACTATAATTGCAAGTTTTTTTTCTAAAAAAATGTAAACGCTACGAATGTTCCGGGAGCATTCTGGTCTTAGTATTCTTTGAGTTGCAATGTTGTGCCGTCGAACACGGCATAGGTCGAGAGGTTAATCCAATTGCCAAGGATAATTAATCGGCAATGCGGCCCTACATCCTCGGAGAGGGCGACGTGATAGTGTCCGACAACGATATAGCGCAGCTCCGGATTGTCGGCACTCATCTGCCGTGCCGCGGCAAAAAGGTTTGTGCGTGCATCGGGGGTGAAGTCGGCTTGGTATTCCGCTGCTTTTCGGCTGTGCGAGCTCCAACCGTGGGCAAAAGGAATGGTCCAGGCCGGTGGCACAAAGGCATAGATCCGCTGCGCCAGTCGGTTGTGGAACAAGGCGCGGAGCATGCGGTAGCTCGCCGGCTGACGGCCCATGTTATCGCCGTGACCAAGGAAGAAAAGAGTGCCGTCGATGTTCCGTTCGATGCTGGCCCCTTTGCAGTCGACCACTTCCATGCCTATTTCATTGCGCAGATAGTCGAAGAGCCAGATGTCGTGGTTGCCTGTGAACCACACAATTCTGATGCCCATGTCGGCCATTCGGGATAATTGTCCGAAAAAACGGGTGTATCCGCGAGGCACCGTTGTGCGGTATTCAAACCAGTAGTCCAACACGTCGCCCAGGAAATATACGGCTTTGGCATCGTTCTCGATGCTCTGCAGAAAACTGACCACGCGACGTTGGTGTGCGTGGCTGTCGCCTATATAGCGGGCCCCAAGGTGAAGGTCGCTGAGAAAAAATGTCTTCTTTGCCGCCTGGCTCATAGCAGACCCAGTTCCAGTTTAGCCTCTTCGCTCATCATGTCCTGCGTCCATTCGGGTTCGTAGACAATGTTCACATTCACTGCCGTCACACCGTCGACGCTTTCCAGCTTGGTTCGCACATCTTCAAAAATAAAGTCGGCCATTGGGCAGTTTGGCGCAGTCAGCGTCATGTCGACGTTTAGAGTGCCGTCATCGTCAAGGTCGATTTTGTAAACAAGACCGAGGCTGTAAATATCAACGGGTATTTCGGGGTCGTAGACTGTGCGTAGCATCTCCACGGCTTGTTCTTCTATCTTTAGTCGTTCGTCGGGTGTCATTGTTTGATTTTTATGCCCCGGAATAAAGGTTCCGTCCGAGGCTCGGTTTGTGGTGGCAAAGTTACGAAAAGTTCTTCAATTTTGGCACTTAAAACATTATAGTTCCAATATTTGTTGCATAGATAGTTGGAATATTGCGCAAAAAGTGTTAATTTTGTACTGTCGTATTCCAAATACATTCAAGTATACACAATTGAAATATTGTCTAACATTTTATTAACTATCTAATTATGAACGCAGAAACTATTGGCACATATGCCGGAACAGTGTGGGAAGCCCTTAACGGAGCCGACGCACTGGGCATCAAGCAACTCAAAAAAATCACAAAACTGAAAAAAGAAGAAATTTTTGCAGCACTGGGCTGGCTTGCTCGCGAAGGCAAGGTAAATATCGACACCGACCCCAAAGACGAAAAAGAACTCCTCATCACCCTTTGCTAAGCAAATATCCATACTAACCCAGGGGTCTTCCCGACGGCTCATACCGGCGGAAGACCTCTGCTTTTTTCTTATGGCCAACATCTACGAACTCCGACGCTACGGCAAGGTGGCATTCCTCATTTCGTCTGCCGCCGTTGTGGCTCTTTTTCTTTATTTTTCCGACGGTCTGATCCGCGACCTCTCGCGTGTTGAACGCGAGCGCATGGAGCTGTGGGCACGTGCGACAAAGGAAATTGTGTCGGTCAGCATGGGGGCTGACGAAGCCCCGGGTGTAGATGTCGATTTCCTGCTGAGCATCATCACCGGCAATACCACAATCCCCGTTCTCCTCACCGACAGCGATGGCAATATACTGCAGCAGCGCAATTTCGAACTACCCGAACTATCGGACACTGCCACTGTTGGTATGCCTGTCCATCCGCGCAACATTGAGTTTCTTGCCAATAAACTTGCCCAGCTGCGCCATTCGCCCAACCGTATTGTCATTGAAATAGCACCTGGCGTTGAACAATACCTCTACTACGAAGATTCAACCTTGCTCAAACGAATGAGCATTTTTCCATATATCCAGCTTCTTGTCATGCTGGCTTTTATCGCGGTGGTCTATTTTGCCGTGCTGAGCACCAAAAAGGCCGAGCAGAACAAGGTGTGGGTGGGACTTTCAAAAGAAACAGCCCATCAGCTGGGAACTCCCATTTCGTCGCTCATGGCATGGATGGAGCTGTTGCCCGACTATGGCGTGGATGCCGACACCGTGGCCGAGATGAACAAGGATGTGGGACGACTGAGCACAATAGCTTCGCGCTTTTCCAAAATAGGCAGTGCGCCGAAACTCGAAGAAACGAGCCTCGTTGACCTTGTGGCCGATTCGGTGTCGTATATGTCGACACGCATATCGCCAAAAATCACTCTCTCAATGGCTCCTGTCAGTGTTACGCCCCATGTATGTGCATGTCGTCCGCTTCTGGAATGGGTCATTGAAAACCTAATTAAAAACGCCGTTGACGCTATGGATGGCTCGGGGGCGATTACGGTGAGTGCCGGAGCCGGTCCGCTGACTGCCTTCATCGAGGTTGCCGACACGGGAAAAGGCATTAGCCGCAAGAATTTCAAGACGGTGTTCAATCCCGGTTTCACCACCAAAAAACGCGGCTGGGGGCTTGGCTTAACTTTGGCCAAGCGCATAGTGGAAGAATATCACAATGGCCGCATCTACGTCAAAAGCTCAACACCCGGCCAAGGCACAACCTTCAGGGTGGAACTGCCGGTGAATGTAAACTAAAATGGCGGCATGCTTGTTGTGAATAGTGTAATACATCTGTTCACGGCATTATGACACGTTTAAAATTTTTTATTCCGGCATTGTTTCTCTCTTCCATTATGTGGCTTGCTGCATGTTCGCACAGCGACTTGTGGGATGAGCTGCCGCAGAAAGTGACCAACTTCATCAACCAATATTTCCCCAATTCGGAGCTGCAGAGCGTCGGCACAAGCACGGCAGGTGTGACGGTGCGCATCGACAACGGCCCGGGAATGAGTTTCGACACCGACGGCGAGTGGACAGACATAAACGGCTACGGCATGCCGCTGCCGCAGGTGCTTCTCTACGACCAGTTGCCGGAGAAACTCTATGGCTATCTTCAGGAGACTGAAAATCTGGGGAGTGTTTTCCATCTTAGCCGCAAGGACAAAATCTATACAGTGCGCCTGCTCAGTTCTTCTCTGACCTTCGACACTGTCAACGGAAGTCTTTCCGGCTCTGCCTTATAAAGGCATAATTCGAATCCGTTGCTTCAAATGAGAAGTCCCATTGTGAGCTTCTTGTGTTTCGGATATACAAGTTACAGGGGCAGACATCTCAAAGAAATGAGCAATCTCGCTGATATTCTCTCCGTTTAAAATCATACGAAATGTGCGGTCTCTTAATTCGGGCGCAATATCGAACTCTACATCGTACATCTGCTGTAGTCGGTTGCAGATATTCAAGAGTGATTCATCTTCAAAAATCAACATGCCGTTTCGCCAGGAGCAATATCTTGCGGTATCGATATTGTCACGAACCATAGGCTTTCCGTCTGTTAAAGCGAGATGTTCTCCCGGTGTCAGTTGCAATGACTGTTCTTTCACTTCAACATCGACCCGTCCGTTTACGAGCGTCACAGAGGCAATAGAATCATAGGCGTTGACATTGAATTCAGTGCCTTTGGCAGTGACCGTAATATATGGAGTGTGCACGTTAAAGGGATGTGCTGCGTCTGATTTGACCTCGAAGTAGGCTTCGCCACGCAGAAAGACATCTCTTGTGCCGCTTTTCATCTCGGGGCTATAAGTCAAAGAACTATTGGCGTTCAGCCACACGGCCGAGCCATCAGGGAGATTCGTGCTGCTAAGGCTTCCGAACGCAGTTGTAATTGTGACATTGTCAAGAACCGAATCTTCCATTGTCCGGAATAGAAGCACTCCTATGATTGCAATAAGTGGCAGCACAGCAACAGCAGCAATACGCGACCAAAAAGATAACAACTTTTTGAAGAATGAACGTTTGTTCAATGCAATACCGGTTTTCCGCAGGACTTTCTGTTCGGCATTGTCTGTATTGACATTTTCAATATCTATAGCAGGGTTCAGAACAGACCATATATCTTGCTGACGATGAAAATACTGTTTATTCTCATCGCTCAGTTTAATCCAATTGAATAATTCTTCAATCTCCGGTGATGAAGCATCCCCCATCAGATAACGGCTTATCAGAATATCTGTGTGATTATTATCGTTGCAATCCATTTCGTTCTCTTATGTTAGGTGTTGAAACAATAGAGTCAAATAAATTATTAAATTATATCCTTTTAGATTCTGCTGAAGAAATTTTATGGTTTTGCTCACACGGGCCTCTACGGTTCGAACCGAAATGTTGAGTTTCTGAGCTATTTCCGTATATTTCAAGTGATGTGTTCTTGACAGCGTATATGTTTCAAGGACTTCGGGATCAAGTTGTGAAAGCAGATTCTCTACAGCATTATTCAACTCTGTATAGAGTATATGTTCGTCGGCCGGGAGTGCCATAATCATTTCATGGTACATGTCCTGATAGAGAGTCTTAACCTTGCGGTGTTTAATCTCATTCAACGCAAGATGCTGCACTAAAGAGATGAGATATGTCTTAAGCGAAGTACGTATCTCAAGGATTTTTCTGTTAGACCAGATTTTGATGAATGCTTCCTGAACAATGTCTTCACAGGTTTCCGTATCAAGGATAAACCGAGAAGCAAAAAGGACAAGGTCGGGATAATATTTACGAAAAATTTGTATAAAAGCCTCATGGCTGTCTAACTTCAAGGCAGCCAGCAAAAGCACTTCATTTTCAAATTTTTCGTTTTCCATGTGTTTTATTGTGCCGCGAAGTTAGGAGTTATTATCCTATAAAACAAACATTTCGAATAAAAAATTCACAGTTGGAAAATTTTCTCATTTTTGGATGTGGATTCTTTTTCTTCAGTTGCTCTTTATATATACGGATATAAAATATCCCTAAATAACCATAAAATCTATATCAATAAAACCAATTATATTTTTTAATAAATGGAAAAACCTAATTTACATTCTCAGCGCAGCCGTTGGCATCTGACGCTTAGAGCTATGCTCTTTCTGCTGATGGTCGGCTATGGGCTATCTGTCCGCGCTTCCGACAGCAAGGTGTCCATCGATGCAAATGGAGCTACCTTGGAAAAAGTTCTAAAATCTATAGAACAGCAAACAAATTACAGATTCATTTATAGTAAGGAAACTATAAATGTCAGTGTTCCTGTAACACTCAATGTAAAAGACGAGGCTTTGACAAAAGTCCTTGATAAACTTTTCGCCAATCATGATATAGTTTACGTCATTGACAAAAAACAGATTGTGCTGAATAAAAAAACAGCCACTCATTCTCACCCTTCAAAACAACAGGTTTCTAAAGGTAATATAATAAAAATAGTCGGAACCGTAACCGACACTAAGGGTGAGCCACTGATTGGCGCTTCGGTAATAGTAGAAGGGCAGAGTAAAGGAGTTACCACCGATATCGACGGTAACTATGAAATCGATGTTCCCGAGGGGGGCAGACTCATGTTTTCATACATCGGTTTTACACCGGAAAAGAAGAAAATAGACAAAGACGGGCGAATTGACATCGTTATGTCGGAAGATTTACAACTGCTTAATGAAGTGGTTGTAATCGGCTACGGTACGATGGATAAGAAGGAATTGACTTCTGCCATAAGCCATGTGAGCGAGAAAGACTTTCTCACTATAAGTTCTTCTGATCCTGCAATGCTTATTCAAGGCAAAGTTCCCGGAGTTTCAATTTCCAATACTGGTGCTGCGGATCCCAACAATCAGTCAAGCATACAGATTCGTGGTGTCGCATCTCGTTCAGCCGGTCTAAGTCCCCTTATTGTGATCGATGGTGTGCCCGGGGGAAGTTTGGCAAACGTCAACCCAAATGATATTGCTTCGTTTGATGTACTTAAAGATGGTGCGGCCTCTGCAATTTACGGTACGCAGGGTTCTAACGGCGTCATACTCGTAACAACAAAGAAAGCAAGTAAGGATGGAACTACTAATATAACCTATTCGGCGACTTTATCTTGGGACAAGGTAAATCGAGATCTCGACATGATGAGTTCTACAGACTATAGAGAAGTCCGCTTGCCGTGGGGTGATAACGGTACTGATTTGGGTGGCGATTACGATTGGTTTGCCGGAGTCAGCCGTACTGGATTTGGACAAAAGCATAATATAAGTGCGTCAGGAGGCAATGAACGTGCCAATTTTCGTATAAGTGCCGATTATAAGAAATCGCATGGCGTTGATTTACGGTCTAATAGAGAGGAGTATGGCGGTAGAGCCTCTGTAGGGCTTAGCTCCAAAGGCGATCTCTTTAATCTTAATCTTAATTTGTCTCCTCGTTTGATTTCAAGTGATGCTGCCGACTGGAATGTTTTCCGAAATGCCATTGCTGCTAATCCGACCACTCCGTTGATGGACAAAGAAGATCCTACACGATATTATAATTTTTTCGGGCAGACAAGTGCGTATAATCCCGTGGAGGTTCAAAAGCTTGAGACAAATCACACCGATACCAAAATGATTGACATGGACGGCACTTTAAAACTCAATCTGCTGCCACTTCTTTGGACAGGGAGTCGTGAATGCCCCATTACGCTGAATACTCAGATTACAGTTGCGGAACATCGTTACAGTTATGATCAGAAATGGTTCAGGCCATCGACCAGTACCATGGCAATCAATGCCGGATATGATGGTCAGGCGAGCCGTTCTTATTCAAAAACCCGTCAGGATGTGCTGGAGTGGATTGGCAATGCCACCGGCAAATTTGGCAGGAACAACATAAAGCTGATGCTTGGCTATTCATATCAGTATTTCCAAAATTCTGGTTTCAATGCCGAGAACAGTGATTTTCCCAATGACGGATTAGGTGCCGATAATCTTGGATCCGGCGAGTATGCTAAGGATGAAGGCATAATCGGTATGAGTAGTTATAAAAATGACAGCAAACTAATCGCCTTTTTTGGTCGTATTAGCTATGACTGGGATGGAAAATATCTCCTAACAGCCTCTCTTCGACATGAAGGCTCTTCGAAATTCGGTAAAAATAACAAGTGGGGCAATTTCCCTGCTGTTTCTATCGGATGGCGCATCAGTAATGAAAGTTTTATGGAACCTTCACGTTCCTGGCTCAATGATTTAAAAATCCGTGCAGACTATGGAGAGAGCGGAAACCAGAACTTTGGAAGTTACATGTCGTTAGCTACGATGGCAGGTTACGGATATTCGTATATTAACGGTCGTTATCTGCAAGGATGGGGTGCATCCAAGAACCCGAATCCCGATTTAAAGTGGGAACGTGCAAAAAACTGGAACATCGGTCTTGACTTCGCAATGTTCAACAACCGATTTTCGGGTTCGCTGAACTATTTCCGTAGACGCACAGAAGATCTGCTTGGAGATTATAACGTATCCGTGCCCCCTTATATGTGGCCCACAGCATTCGTCAACGTTGGTACTATGGAGAACTCCGGGTTTGAGTTTGACCTGAATGTCATTGCGGTACAAAGTCGTGATTTCACATACAGTTTCAACGTAATAGGCTCAACGATGAAAAACAAGTTCATAGACTTCAGCAACACGAAGTATATTGGGCAGGATTTCTACAATATGTGTGAGACAGAGAATCCGTTCCCCTATTACTATCTGCAGAGAATAGAGAAGGGCCAATCTATCGGTAATTTTTATATGTGGAAGTATTATGGGATAGATCATAATGGCGACTGGCTGGTATATAACAAAGCCGGAGAAGTAATTTCGGCAAACCGTGCTACCGAAGAGGACAAAGTGAAAGTTGGTAATGGATTACCGAAGTTCACTATGTCGACAACACATACTTTCCGATATCGCAATTTCGATCTCGCGCTGTTCTTTAGAGGTGCTTTTGGTTTTGACTTGTTCAACATACATGATTTCTACTATGGCACGCGTAAATATAGTGGCAATATGTTGAAAAAAGCTTATGGCAAAAATTTCAAAATCAATGCCACTGGCACACATGCTGTTACTGATTATTTTCTTGAGAGAGGCGATTATTTCAAGCTCGACCAGATTACTCTCGGATATACGTTGAATCTGCCGAATGTGCGCTTCATGAATAAGCTGAGAATCTACGGATCGGTAACTAACGTATTCACCATCACGAAGTTTTCGGGGATAGATCCAAGCACATATCCGGTTAACGGTCTGACGCCTGGCGCACAGGGATCATGTATGTACTATCCGACAACTCGTCAATTCATTGTCGGAGCCCAGATTGACTTTTAATTAATCACAAGAATGCTATCATGAAAAGTATTATAATTAAGAACCTGTGCATTGTGGTGGGAGTTATATTTCTCGCATCATGCACAAACCTCGATGAAACCTTGTACGATCAAGTAGAATCGAGTAACTTCTACAACACCCGCAAGGACGTTGAAAGAATAGTAGCAAGGCCTTTTGAACATTGCTATCACATGATTCAGTACAGGCACTTTTTGCAGGAGTTGCCATCCGATCAGATAATAACTCCGTCGCGCGACGGCTGGTGGGATGACGGGGGGTGTTGGCGCCGCTATCACTATCACACCTGGACACCCCAAGATGACTACTTTGAATTCTTATGGAACGAAGGCTTTCAAGGGATAAGTCAGTGCAACTTCGGAATAGAGCAACTTGCTACTGTCGACCGAGAAAAATTTGGATTCACAAATGAGGAGATAGATAATTATACCGCGTCTTTACGCACTCTGCGTGCATTGTGCTATATCAGTTTGCTTGACGGCTTCAGAAACCTACCTTATGTCGTTTCATTTGAAGACCAGACAAAAAATACCGAAACACAGGTAGAACCTTCTGTAATCTTCCGGTATATTGAGAATGAACTTAAAGATGTAATAAATAAGTTACCAAAAAAGGAAACACTTGGCACACAAACTCAATACCTCAACCAGTGGACTCAAGCCGGTGCCGCTGCATTGCTTGCTCGACTATATCTCAATGCGGGGGTATATGTCGGAGAAGACCGCTATACAGATTGCGCCACTCTTTGTCAGAATATTTTAGACGGAGTTTATGGCGCGTATGAGGTTGCCGATAGTTGGGATGCTCCCTTTGACTGGAACAACGATGGATGCGATGAAGTGATTTTCGCGTTTCCGAGCAGTCCGGGCTATGAATACTGGAATTACCATGCGAATACGTATTGGTGGACAGTTCCTGCGAATGCACATCTATATCTCAAGGATCAAAAATGCAAGGCAGGAGGCCACAATACTAAATATGCAGCCGCGCCAAGTTATGATCTTTATGGCAATCTTTACACCGATGAGCTCGGTATGCCAATACAAAAATTCCGCAAATACCCTGGCGACGAGCGCATGAAACTTTACAGGAATCTCGGTAACGGCAAGAGAGAAGGCATGTTCTTATACGGCTATCTCGAATATACCGACGACAATGGAAAAGTGAAGAAAGTACGGGCGCCGGAACGCGACTATGACCTTTATATCCGCGATGCCGTAGGCGATTTCCAAAATCTTGATCCCGAGCTTTGGCCCTCAAACAAAACAAGTTCATTAACAACAGGAGACCATAATTCAGGATGGCACTATGTAAAATATCCCTTATATAGCGATGACGATGAGCATCAGTTGGAAGCCGATTATGCTGAAATAAGGCTCCCCGAAGTCATATATATGCTCGCCGAATGTAAACTACGCGCCGGTAATACTCCGGAGGCGGCTACACTTCTTAACAGCGTACGCCGCAGAAATTATCCGGCTGAAAACCTTCCGGAAGTTCTTTATGAGCCTGAAGGAAGTGCGAAACTGGATATGCAGGAGATGCTTGACGAATGGGGGCGTGAGTTCTTTGCAGAGACTCGCCGCCGCACGGATCTGGTACGTTTCGGGAAATTTTCTTCCGGGAAATGGTGGGACAAAAAACCTGACAACGACAACCATACCGAGATATTCCCTATACCGTTCAAATCGTTGCAGGCAAATCCGAATCTTGTTCAAAATCCCGGTTATTAATTCATCTTTTCATTAAGACTGAAGCATGAAAAATAAAATATTACAACTATTCGCAATCTTGCTCACCGCAGGTAGCTTAACTTCTTGCGAAGGAGAGAAGGATCTTATTGTCTCCGACGTTAAAAGCCCCATACATACCGGTGAACTCTATCTTGTGGGCGATGCTGTGCCGACCGGTTGGTCTTTCGAAGAGCCGACTCCAATGCAGTGCTCCGAAAGTGACCCCTATATATTCGTTTATAAAGGTCAGTTGCATGAAGGGGAATTCAAAGTGAGTTTGGCTCCGACAACAACTCTTGATGTTGACTTTATCCGCCCGTTGTACTACGGACAGGAAATCGGAGAAGAGCCACTTGAGAATGTAAAATTTCAGATGCACGCCAACAACCCCGACGAAAAATGGCTCGTCGTGGCTAACGGTACATACTCGCTCACATTCAATCTCCGGGATTGGACTCTAAGCACCGAATATCTGGGTGAGTTCGTACAACCCGAGGTGGAACCCATTGAAACCGAAACGCTGTATATTGTAGGCTCCGCGACCTCCAGCGGCTGGAATGTGTGGAGTGCTCCGGAAACTCAGAAAAAGAGCAAATATATTTTCGAATATGAATGCTGGCTAAATGAAGGTGAACTTCGCGCCACAACAAAGAGAGCCTGGGGCTATCATATCCGTCCGATAACTGACCATGTTGAAATCGGTAAAGACGGCATTGCCGATGAAAACTTTATGTATGTATGGGATCCAGACATAAACTGGCTTGTGACAGATGCGGGAAACTATCATCTCACATTTGACCTTGAACACTGGACACTTAAGACTGAATATCTGGGAGGTGAAAATCCACAACCGGAAGAGAAGAATCCGATTAAGACTGATAATCTATGGATGATTGGCGACGCCACTCCGACCGGTTGGGTGCAGTGGGGCGAAAATCCCGATAGCTCGACACCTCTGAAACGCATAAGCGAATATGTATTCCAGTATGAAGGTCTGCTTACGCAAGGAGAACTCCGCGCTACACCACATTACGGTTGGGGTGCTCATATCCGACCACTGATGCAGCATGTTGAAATCGGAGAAAACGGTGTGGCTGATGAGAAATTCATGTATGTTGCTGAGCCTGACATTAACTGGTTCGTGACCAAAGAGGGCTACTACCGCATTACATTTGACCTCGAAAACTATACTATTTCAGCCCAATATCTTGAAAACGGGCCTGCACCCTCAGATAAAGATCCTATAGAAACCCCGACTTTGTTTATGGTAGGTGATGCCACCGCAAACGGTTGGGATGGCAACTCCATGACAGCGTTGACAAGAAGCGACTCTGACGGTTATATGTTTACTTACGAAGGCAATCTCTATACCGGAGAATTCAAGTTGTACCCTAACAGCGGACCTGAATACCCCGGTTGGGCCGCCATACGACCAAAAGGTGGCAATGCACAAATCGACAAGTCCGACATAAAAGACGCTGAATTCGATTACTCGGAAAATCCCGATTATAAATGGGTAGTCAAGGAAGCCGGAAAGTATCGTTTGTCGCTCGATCTCCGCAACTGGACTATGAGTTGTATATATCTGGGCGCACTCCAAGGAATTGAAATGCAAGTGACTCCAATCGCCACCAATGAATTCTTCATTCTCGGCGATGCCGCACCCTCAGGTTGGGACATATACAATCCCACGCCGGTAACAAAGATTTCTCAGTATGTTTTTGTTTATGAAGGCCATCTAAATACGGGTAGACTGAGAGCAACCCCGGTAAAAGATTGGGGAACTCATGTAAGACCCGCAGTCGACAATCTGTCGATTGACCAAAACGGTGTCGCAACTCCAAATTTCATCTATACAGCCAATCCCGATTATAACTGGAATGTGGAAAAGGCCGGTAACTATAAATTAACTTTCGATCTCGAACACTGGACTCTCAAAGCCGAGTATAAGGATTGATAAAAGCCACGCAGTATGAAAAATTATTTAATCATCACATTTTTGAGCGCATTAATCGCCATTGCGACGAGCTGCTCCGATGATCCAAACTATATAATGAATAGACCGGATGTGCATGAACATCCGACTTTGTCCGACATCAGTGACTTCCACGCATACAAGGCGCCACTTTATTGGAGCGTATACGAGGCATGTATCGACCAGCAGAATCAGCCGTTCGAGAAACGCGCCTTTACATTAGACCAATGGAAAGAGGTCATCGACTGGATGGCAAAGGAACTCAAGCCTCACGGCTACGATATGATCTGCACAGATGGTTTTCTGGATACGAAATGCGAAGACGGCATCTACAAGACCTGGTACGGAGGGACATCGTACAAAGATCTTATTGATTATGCCCATTCCAAAGGATTGAAAGTGGGAGTCTACGATATACCGATGACTTATACCTGTGCGGAGCGTGAACGGATTCCCGGTACGGAGTACACCATGGGGTCGCTTCTCTATAATCCCGATATAGATCTGGTAGTGAATCCCACGGCAAGCGAGCCATATAAATATGTTGTCATGTCACACCCCGGTGCGAAGGAATACATCCGTGGCATGGTAAGGCATTACAAGGAACTTGGCTTCGACTTCCTGCGGTTCGACTATCTCAGCCATTACGAAGACGGCTTTGACAGGAACTCCATCGTAGGCAAAGGATACGGGCGTCAAAACTATGCCGACCTGCTTGAGACAATTGCGAAAGAGGCGAAAGAACAAGGCTTGATGGTATCGCTTGTGATGCCACACCTGTATAACGACGCGGAGATAGAGAGTCGCTACGGCCACATGTTCCGCATTGTTCGGGATACATGGACGGGAGGTTGGCTGCATACGTCTTCCCACGATCGGGGTAAGGTTTATAACCGCTGGTCAAACTGCAACAATCAGTTCGACGGCTTCACATACTGGAGTCATCTCAGCGGTCGCGGTAAGGTTATCCTTGATGGTGATTTTACTATAATCCATAGTTTTGAAACCGACGCAGAGAAAAAATTCTGCATATCCATTCAGCTTATGGCTGGCGGACCTATCGCCATTGCGGATCAACCGGGAACAATTGGCGACAATCTGAAATATTATACCAACGATGAAATGTTGGCTTTGAATCAGGACCGATTCGTCGGAAAGCCTATGTCAGATGCGGTCAATTCAGAAGGCAGCAATATTTGGTATGGTCAGATGAGCAACGGCGACTATGTACTTGGACTGTTCAACCGCGAAGATACGCCTAAAGTTTTCAATATAGCTTTCTCAGATCTTGGAATAAACGGGCCGATGAAAATGCGCGATCTTTGGGAACATACCGATGAAGGAACCGCCTCATCAATTAACACAACAGTGGAACCTCACGGATGCAAGATAGTAAAACTCTCAAAATAAATCTAAATACCAACAAACTTGACAAATTAACGAACATGAAAAAAACGTTAGTTACACTGTTTGCCGCCATAATTTCTGCGTGCGCGGCATCAGCACAGTCATCTCTTATGGAGGTGGAAGACCTCTACATGGTGGGGGATCCGACCCAATGGTCGTTCCTCCAGCTCATCAAATCATCAGACCACGTATGGTTCTATGAAGGAAATATCACCGGATCTGAAGCTGAAGGTGAAAGCGGACGATTCAGAGCCGCACCCGCAGCTTCCTGGGATAATCCCATCCATGCAACTGCCAACGGTACTGTTGCCAATCCTGACGGCACCCTTTATGATGTCGAGTACAACAATATGGCCGGCGGTGACAAGAACTGGGTGATAGATAAAACCGGCAAATATCGTATCGTTTTCGACCTCCAGGCCTCCCAAATGTCAGTCACACAGAATTTCAGCGAGGTGCTACCCGTTATTACTCCGAGTGTGTATGCTGTCGGTGGTGCAACCATCGGTGAATGGGATACGGCACAAGGCACCCCTCTGACGGTTGATGCGTCCGACCCATACATCTTCACATATCAGACATATATTAAATCTGGCGACTGCAAATTCAAGTTCAGTCTGCGTAATGATAAGGGTTGGGACGGCAACTGGATTCATCCGGCGCAGAGCGTCTCCTTTGGAACAGACGGCCTGACAAATTGCCCCATTGAGGTCTTTCGTGGAGCCGACATTCATGACAATGATTGGACGGTAACTGAAGCCGGAACGTACAAAATCACACTCGATTTGCGCAATATGGAAATGAGCGCGGAATATATCAGTGATAAAGTTGTTTCTGACCAGTTGTATATAGTAGGTGATCTGACCGGTTGGTCCTTCTTTGCTATGGATAAAGTCGCACCTAATGTTTTTGAGTTCGCATTCGACAACTGTAACTCCGGTCAAAGATTCCGTGCATCATTGGCCCCGGTATGGGGAAATCATCTTCGCCCGGAAGCAGACAACTCGGAACTTGCCATTGACAACAAAGAGGGTCTTGATGTCAAGGCTGATCAGACAAACGACTACAACTGGGTGACCAAAGAGCCCGGTAACTACAAAATCCGGTTTGACCTCAACACGATGAAGGTGTCGACCAACAAAGACAATACATCAACATCGTTAGAAGAAATAACCGCTAACAACGAGGTAACACCCGAATACTTTACTCTTCAGGGCATACGCATTGAAAATATTACTGTCGGAGGTATCTATATACAGAAAACAGGAAGCTCTGTAAAGAAAGTAATTATCCGCTAATAATTAATCATAGGGTTGCAGGGTGCTTGCTTAACCAACCCTGCAACCCTTTCTATTTCTGCATCGCAAAAAACTTAATACGCATATTTTTCATGCTAAAAATACAAACTGTAATAGCATACTTTGTTTTAGGAGTGACAGCCCTTGGCGCTCAGACACCTGTGCCGGTGATTGAAAATATCGATTTCTCACATGTAAAGATTTGCGACTCTTTCTGGTCTCCACGGCTTAATGATCTGGCTACAAAAACAATTCCACATTGTATCGACCAAATTGAGAATCAAACTCTGCGTATGAGTAATTTTATCAATGCGGCAGCAGGGGCCGGAGAACATTCCGGGCTTTGCTACGATGACTCAGATGTCTATAAGGCCATGGAGGGTATGGCATACAGTCTTATCAATAATCCCGATTCGGTATTGGAAAAGAAACTGGAAGAATGGATTAATCTTATTGCGAAAGCGCAATGGAGTGACGGATATCTGAACACATATTACACTATTGCCGCCGATACTCCACGCTGGACAAATATGATAATGCATGAGATGTATTGTGGAGGACATCTTTTTGAAGCAGCCGTTGCCTATTACAACGCGACCGGTAAACGTACTTTTCTTGATGTGGCAACACGATTCGCAGACCATATGATGCAAACATTTGGTCCAGGTAAACGCCACTGGGTGCCGGGACATGAAGAAATAGAACTGGCGCTTGTACGGCTTGCTGATGTGACCCAAAATGCCGAATATCTTGATTTTGCTCACTGGTTGCTTGAAGAACGTGGTCACGGTTATGGTTCATACGGAAATGAAACTCCTTGGGATGCCGTTTACTGTCAGGACGATAAACCGGTAAAGGATATGACAGATGTATCAGGTCATGCGGTCCGGGCCATGTATCTTTTTAGCGGTATGGCAGATGTTGCCGCGCGCACAAATAATGAGGGCTATATTGATGCTCTACAACGGCTATGGGAAGATGTCGCCGAACGAAATATGTATGTTACCGGCGGTATAGGGTCTTCTGTGAAAAACGAGGGCTTCACAAAAGACTATGATCTGCCGAATCGTGAGGCATATTGTGAGACCTGCGCTTCTGTCGCTCTGATAATGTGGGCAGCCCGAATGAACAAACTTACAGGCGATGTGAAGTATATTGATGTTCTGGAACGCACACTTTATAACGCGGCTCTCGCAGGTGTACAATTAGGAGGTGAACGATTTTTCTATGTGAATCCTCTTGAGTCCGACGGAAGTCATCATCGTCAGGAATGGTATGGCACGGCTTGCTGTCCGAGCAACATCTCGCGCTTTCTGCCTTCACTCGGCAACTATATCTATGGTCTGGATGAACAAAACATATACATTAATCTATTTATAGGCAACGAAACCGTTGTAGACATTGATGGCGTAGCTACTAATCTGTCAATTTCCGGAGCCTATCCCTTTGACGGAAATGTAAGCATCACTATCAAACCTGAAAAAAACATATATAAGAATGTAAAGCTCCGCATACCCGATTGGTGTAAGACTTACGCGGTTAACGTCAATGGAAATAGTCTTAGTCTTACTGCAAAGAACGACTATCTTACAATCCCCCTTTCCGATAATGGATTGGAGATAAATCTTGAGATGGATATGCCGGTTGAAGTTGTCGCTGCTGATCCAAGGGTTAAAGAAAATCTTTGCAAACGTGCGATTATGCGTGGCCCTATGGTCTATTGTATAGAAGAATGTGACAATCCTCTGAGCTATGATAACGCCCATATCGATATGAATCAAAAATTCGTTATATCGAATGGGACCGGTTTACTCAATAAGTATATAACACTGAAGACAGGCAACAACGACAACGAACTCACTTTCATTCCATATTTCGCATGGGACAACAGGCAGTCGGGAAAAATGAAAGTATGGATTGACCTTAAAAGGGAGTGAAAAAAGATTTTTTCATTATCAAACAGCAAATCACTATGTTGAGAAACTTTATAACAGCAGTTGTCCTTACAGTATGGATTTCAGGATTATCGCAAGAACCGGTCTATCTTGATTATGCAGCTCCAATAGAAGATCGTGTTGAGGACGCTTTGCAGCGAATGACGCTTGAAGAAAAAGTCAAGATGGTTCATGCACAGTCAAAATTTTCTTCGGCAGGTGTGCCCCGGCTTGGAATCCCGGAACTATGGTGCACTGACGGTCCTCACGGTGTTCGTCCGGAGGTTTACTGGGATGAATGGAACAGTGCCGAATGGACTAATGATTCGTGCACGGCTTTTCCGGCTCTTACATGTCTTGCCGCCACATGGCGACCGGAGTTAGCCCGGGAATACGGAAGAGCCATCGGTGAAGAGGCGCGATACCGCCGCAAAGACATTCTGCTCGGACCGGGAGTGAATATGATGCGCACACCTCTGAACGGACGCAGCTTCGAATATATGGGCGAAGACCCGCTTCTTACGTCTGCAATGGTAGTGCCTTATATTCAAGGAGTGCAGAGCAATAATGTTGCTGCTTGTGTGAAGCATTTTGCTCTGAACAACAACGAAGACAACCGCCTCGTAACGGATGTGCATGTAGGTGAGAGGGCATTGTATGAAATTTACCTCAAGCCGTTTAAGGCAGCCGTAGAAGGCGGTGCATGGGCTATTATGCCGGCTTACAATCTGTTTGAAAACCGCAATTGCTGCGAAAGTCCGCGACTATTGAGGAAGATATTGAAACATCAGTGGGGGTTCGACGGTGTGGCTGTAAGCGACTGGGGAGGTGTGCATAGTACCGATGCTGTTCTTGAAGGTGGTCTTGACCTTGAAATGGGTACCGGCACCGATGGTTTATCGGTAAATATGAATGCTTATGACAATTACTATATGGCCAATCCCTATCTCGAACGACTACGAGACGGCCGTGAATCCGTTGAAAATCTCGATGACAGGGTGAGGAGAATACTCCGTACGATTTTCCGCACTTCGATGTCCTCTTCTCCGTGGAAAGGCCGTTTCACTTGTCCCGAGCATTATGCCACAGCACGTAAGATAGGCGGCGAGGGTATTGTACTTCTCAAAAACAACGGTATATTACCGCTGAAACAGGGTGTCCGCAAAATCCTTGTAGTGGGGGAAAATGCCGTGAAGATGATGACTGTAGGGGGCGGCTCCGCCTCGCTGAAAGTTCAGCGTGAAGTTTCTCCATTGGCCGGATTGAAGACGGCATTTCAAAATGCTGAAATCGATTGGGAACGAGGATATATCGGTGCCGGAAGTACTGTATTCGACAATGTCAAAAGTCTGGATTTTGAGTTGCTGGCGGAAGAACGCACTCCGGAGCAGCTCAGAAGTGATGTTATTCGGAGAGCGAAAGATGCCGATGTCGTAATATTCATCGGAGGACTTAATCACGCGCTCGGACAGGATTCAGAAGGTGGTGACAGAAAGACACTGCAGCTGCCATATGGGCAGGACGATCTCATTACATCTGTTGCCGAAATAAATCCCAATCTGGTTGTTGTAAATATCTCGGGCACACCTGTGCTGATGCCTTGGGCCGACAAAGTTGCGGCTATTGTTCAAGGCTGGTATCTTGGCAGTGAGGCCGGTAACAGTCTTGCCGATGTACTCACCGGCAAAGTCAATCCGTCGGGAAAATTACCCTTCACTTTCCCGAAACGCATTGAGGATTTGCCTACGTATGGAGACGAACGCCGCTATCCCGGCATTAAACGTGCTGAGTCCGATATTTATGACATATATTATGATGAAGGGATTCTGATTGGTTATCGCTGGTATGATTATAAGGACCTGCCTGTGTTGTTCCCGTTCGGCTACGGCCTCAGCTATACGAGTTTTAACATAGGCAAACCGGTCGTGAACCGGACTGCAAATGGTTATAATCTGAAAATTGACGTGACAAATACCGGCTCATCTGCCGGGGCTGAAACCGTACAGGTATATGTTTCAGCCCCCAAAACCAAGGGACTGCTGAGAGAAAAGAAGAAACTTGCAGGTTTTTCAAAAATAGATCTCGCTCCCGGCGAGACCCGTACGGTGTCTGTCGACGTACCGTTCTCCGCTCTTGCCTATTACGATGAAAATACTGCTTCGGAACGTATTCTGAACGGGAAATACGTCTTTTCCGTAGGCTCGTCATCGGCCGACCTGCCACATGAAGTTACAGTGAAGTATGACAGCGCGACGGATAGAGTAGTGGGAAATCCCTGCTTCCCGGGAGCGTATGCCGACCCTGAGGGAATCGTATATGGCGACAGGGTGTTCATTTACCCCACGCGCAGTCTGCCTTTCGAGGAACAGACCGCGATGGACTGTTTCTCGAGCCGGGACCTCAAACACTGGACCAAACACGAAAATATCATCGACACAACCGGGGTCAAATGGGCCCGGAGCGCCATGTGGGCACCGGCTGTGCTTGAAAAGGGCGGAAAATACTACCTCTTTTTCGGAGCCAACGATGTCCACGAAGGAGAAATTGGCGGCATCGGAGTAGCTGTCAGCGACAGCCCCGAAGGGCCGTTCAAGGACCTGCTGGGGCGACCGCTGATTAATGAGATTGTCAACGGCGCACAACCGATCGACCAGTTCGTCTTCCGCGACAAGGACGGAAGCTATTATATGTATTACGGCGGGTGGGGACATTGCAACATGGTCAAACTGGCCGATGACTTCACAACTCTTGTTCCCTTTCCGGACGGCTCGCTTTACAAGGAAGTGACCCCCAAAGATTATACAGAGGGGCCGTTCATGCTCATCAAAGACGGAAAATACTATTTCATGTGGAGCGAGGGGGACTGGACTAAAGATGACTATCGGGTTGCTTATGCTATTGCCGATTCCCCGTTCGGGCCTTTTGAACGCATTGGCACTATCCTGGAATCAGACCCCGGAATAGGTACCGGCGCCGGCCACCATTCTGTAATCCGCTCGCCAAAGACCGGTAAATATTACATCGTCTACCATCGGCACCCGCTCGACGCCAAAGACGGCAACGACCGCGTTACGTGTATCGACGAACTTCACTTCGACTCGCAAGGCAGAATCCTCCCTGTGAAAATGACCGTCGCCGGCCCCGACATCACAAAATTTTGAATTCGGAATTAATTTGGGCAAAATGAGACTTTTACGTGTAATTATATTGATTCTATTTGTAGGAGCTGTTCCGGTTTCATGCTATTCGAAAGAGGAAGATTTTATCGACAGCCTTATGGCAACGATGACCTTGCAAGAGAAGATAGGACAACTGAATCTGCCGGTTGGCGGAGACGTAGTGTCCGGAACGGCTCAGGCATCGCTGCTCGATAGCCTTATCATACAGGGTAAAATCGGAGGATTTTTCAATGTGAAAGGTTGCGATGCAATTTCACGTTTCCAACATCTGGCTGTTGAGAAAGGGCCTCACGGCATACCCTTGCTCGTCGGAGCGGATGTCGTACATGGCTATGAGACTGTCTTTCCGATACCGTTGGCATTATCATGTTCGTGGGATAGTGTTGCGATAGCCGAGATGGCACGCATCTCGGCAATAGAAGCCACCGCCGACGGCGTGAACTGGAATTACAGCCCTATGGTCGATATTTGCCGCGACCCGCGCTGGGGCCGGATTGCCGAAGGTTCCGGCGAGGATCCATATCTGGGAAGTGTGTTTGCCAAAGCATATATCCATGGATATCAGGGTAATGGTATGCGTTCCGATTCGTCTCTTATGGCATGTGTGAAGCACTACGCATTATATGGTGCTGCCGAGGGAGGTCGCGACTATAATGGAGTGGATATGAGCCGCGAAAGAATGTTCAATTATTACATGGCTCCCTATAAAGCCGCAGTCGATGCCGGTGTCGGTTCGGTCATGACTTCATTCAATCTTGTCAACGGGCAACATGCCACGGCATCTGACTGGCTTATTAATGGCGTGTTACGTGATGACTGGGGGTTCAACGGTTTTGTTGTGACCGACTACGGCTCTATCGACGAACTGCCGATAATGGGCGTGACCGATATAGAAAATGCGGCAGCAGCCACTCTGAGAGCCGGAACGGATATGGACATGGTAACAGGGCGGTATCTAAACGATTTGGAAGAAGCCATCAAGCGAGGGCTTATAAACGAGAAAATGATAGACGATGCTTGCCGTCGTATCCTTGTGGCAAAGCAGAAGCTCGGTCTCTTCGACAATCCATATAAATATTGCAAGCCGGAGCGGCTGGCTGAAGATATGTACACTCCACGGCACCGTCAGGTAGCCAGAGATATTGCCGCCAAAACTTTTGTACTGCTTAAAAACGACAACCACCTCTTGCCGCTACAACGAAAAGGCCGCATAGCTCTGATCGGGCCTCTCGCAAATGCAGCCAATAATATGAGCGGTACGTGGAGCGGTTATTGCAAATATGAAAATCACAAGTCTTTGCTTGAGGCTTTTCGTGAGGCTCTCGGAAACAATAGTTCGTTAAAAAAATATTCATAGGCTAAGCGGCATCAGTCACCAAGC
>CAJUAR010000013.1 GCA_910584495.1 uncultured Muribaculaceae bacterium | reverse complement strand
ACACTTGGCTCCTCGGAGCCGTTAACAAACTCTTAAAAATAACCGAAGTATTGATGTAAGATAGTCGTAGAGAAAACTGTAATTGTCGTCCATAAAATCGTTTTCCCAGTATTGAAGCGATGGTTCGAATTTATCAATCCATCCACGCCAATATTGTGTCAGTGCCCAACATTCTTCGAAAGAATTGCGACGGCCAATGGCATACTTCAGGCGTGCAATACCTCGTTCATCGGCTGTCGGACTGCTTGTCATCTTCTGTTTGAGCGATAGCATTTTGCGGGCAAAATCTAACTTTGTCTTCGGTTTTGAAGCCGCACTATGCCACGAAGCGGAGCTTTCGTAGTAGATTGGTTCTTCACAATCTTCGTGGGGCTCAAATTTTTCCCATCGAGTACGATATGCGACGAAAGGGTCGCGTGAAAGATAGCTGTCGATTGGCATTGACGACAGATAATTTCTGCTCACTTTCGACAAATATTGTATTGCACGGTCATAATTCTCTTCTCTTAAAGCAAGTGTGCCGATTAATTCATAGTAGTAGTCCTTGTGGGTGCACGAGTTGTGTCGCAAAAAGTTATACAGCGGCTCATCACTTAGTAATTTCCGATAAGTACATGCAAGTTGGTCCGAAGTGAGACTTCCCATCAATTGGAACGACAGACTGCCGTAGTAAATCTGCTTGTCGATATTTTCATTGTTGCGCACCAACGGTAATTGCTGAAAAGGAGCAAGATTGTCGGCAAAGGAACATAGAAGGATAGCTGTGCTGTAGTCATTGTGTTTCCACAGACGCGGAATCCAGTCGACATATATGATGTTTTGGCAACGTCTCACCCATTCACGAGCTTCGGGATTGAGTATGTCCATTTTACTGATTATCCACTTTAAATCCGATAGGAGTGAGCCGGAATTTCCGACCATTCCGTCGAGCTTCATCTTGTATGCTCTTGCAAGGTCTTGCAGATTTTTTGATGAAAATTTCCCATTAATGGCACGAATCATTTCTTGCCGGGCCACGGAGACATTGTCTAAATACTCGTTGTTGGCAAAGGCAAGCATAAAATGCCAGTCGCCTTTGCATTTCACACGGTTGTTTTTCAGAAGGTGTTTTGCCACAGGTATCATTTTGAGCATAAACGCAGTGTCGGCTGCATTGCATCGGATATAGTCCATTAACTGAGGGGCATTTGGATTGCATTGAGCCATATATTCTGCGCGATCTTCGCGTTTTACAGACAATATGTCGCCGGTTTTTGCAAAAATTGAATCGGCGCGCAGGGTGTCACCAAGCCTGCTCCAGCATCCGGCTATGTAATTTTGTGCCATGCGTTTCATCAAACTGTTGTCGGGCGTTTTTTCAAAGGCAGAATCGACAAATTCTATACATTCAGCATATTGGCGAGAAGCGAACAGTGCGCGTGTAATCTGCAAGGAATAGCGGTCCTTGAACCTTTTTCCGTCATATTCTTTGCAGTATTCAATAAATTGGGAGAAATCGCCGTTTTCTACGCCGTAGGTTCTATTTCGTGGGTAATACCATGGCGATTGAATGTCTCTGCGTTGTTCCTCAAGCTCTTTGGCGATAAGAAGAAATTCGACGGCTTCGTCATCGTTTGCGTTTTTCAGATAGGCATAAAATAGATTGGAGGACATCTGCGCATCATAGCCGGTATGATCATAGACTTTGCCGCGAGAGTCGCGGTAGACAACTTCCTCTATGTCGGCAAGCGGTATACGAGCCGAAGTCTGGCTTTGCCATAATTGCAAATTCTCGCTTCGTTCATAGTCCGACAAAGAACGATAGTGATGGAGCGTGAAGAAATCAGGAGTTGGAATCAAGGGATAATAAGGGCCGCATGCCTCAATTCGGTAGGTTCCTCCGATTACGAGTAGAAGGTTAATGATTAGTCGAATATAGATTGTCGATTTCATCTGCCATATATTTTGAGAGGTTTTTTGAATCGAGATGATAGAGGATGTTGGAATGAGGTCTGTCTATTAATTGTCGCTCTATGCAGTTTTTGACTGCAAGAATGTCGTTGTAGGGCGATGTTTCCTGTCGAACCATATCCCCGGCACGAATTATCCTGTTGTTATACGGGATATCGCGCCGGGCCGAGTAGACATGGTTGCCACCTTGCGTGAACTGTGTGCTGTCGGCAAGGTTCAGGCCGTTGACAAGTCCCAAAAACTGCCGTTTGCGGAACAATAGTTGCCAGGAATATGTAGGGTAGGCCACATCGAGATGGAGAGGATAGTTGGAGAGATGTTTGACATAAGGCTCGACATCTGCCAGCGAGATAATTGAGTTCTCGGCATCCGGGTTGTCGAAACTACCAGTGTTGTAGACCATCAGCACCCCGTTGTCGACGGGGGGTACTTTGCGCATTAACTGGTGAAGACGGATGGTGGAACTCAGTCGCCACGGCAGCCCGAGTGAGGCAAGACTTTGTTTCACAGAGTCGCAGAGAGAGAAGAATGAGGATTCGGTGGTGGCTGTCCAGTCGCAGTCGAGTTGGAGTTCTCCTACATTTGGCAATGCATTGTATTCGCACATGTTTCTGACCCTTGTTGCTATTTTCGATGCCAGTTCGCCTTCTTGGCCTTTAACTGCTTTAAGTGCATCGAGGGTTATATATACAACGGGCACAAATTCTTTGTTGCTGAGCGAATCGGTCAACAGACGGTAAGCTTCCATATTGACTTTGACCGAAGCATTGGGTATGACCTCGCCGTCGAGCAAAATATCGAACATCCTTAGATACACTCGGCCAACATCATGTCGTTTGATAAAGGCCATGTCGGCACTGTCGGGGTGGAAAACGGTTTTCCAATAGTATACGGCATTCTCCTCGTTGTGTACGGCGCTCTGAGGTGCGCGATTCTCTGCACAGGACCAAGCGGCGAGTGATACTATCAATATGGGAAATATATGTTTCATGTCCGGTCATATTTTATGGGTGCAAATTTCGGATAAAACAAACGCCCGACAATGAAATTTGTCGGGCGTTGTACCAAGTATGGCTGTCAGTGTATGAAATTCACTCGCTATCGCCACACAATGTAATTCACATTCTTAATATCATTGTCCCATAATGGGCCGAAAGCAACTGTTATGCCAGAAGCATTCTTAAAACATCCGTGAGAGTTTCCGCCCACCAGATATATTGCATTGCTTACACCGGCATCGATCAAGGCTTGTGAGAAATCGTGGAAGGTGACACGGTTATTGCTGATAATCACTGCAATTCTGCCGTCAATTTCGGCAAGGGCTTTGCGCTTGGCTTTGCCACGAGGCTTGTTTTCCACTATTTGACCGCCGACCACCAATGGATATTGGCGGAAGAAATAGCCATTGGACATCAGGGCTTGTTCGAGCATTGGTGTCGCATCGGCAACACCAATTGTCACTTTGCCATTGATTATGGCGCAAAATCCTGCCTTTGCCTCTCCTTTGCTCAACAGTTCGCCGTTTTTTACAAACGAGCCCACGATATTGCCGTTATCTCTTCGCACATCGGCAGCCTGGGCAATCAGCACTGCCGTAGTGTCGTTTGTCACATCATTCCCAATCTCAAGCACCGGATTTGCATTCCAGGGGATAAAGATACTCAGGCTTATGCCGTCGACCAAGGTGTCGATTCGTTCGACATAGGGAGTGGCTACGGTTGTTGAATCGCTGATGAGGGGAACTGTTTTAGAGGGTTCTGCAATGCTTTCGGGCATTAATTCATCTTCCTCAACCATATCTCCGGTTGAGAAAACGATTATTGCCAGTCCACCTATGGCAAGCAGGGCGACCAAACCGCAGAGCCATGCCAGAAGCTTCCTGCTTTTTGCCGACCGTGGTTTGCGTTTCGGGGGGAGTAGGCTTTGTGCATTTTCCGATGAAATTATGCGGATTTCATCATCGTCGATATCGTTGTGCTTAGTAATCATTTGCGGGTCTCCTTCTCTAATAGTTCTTTCAATGCTTTCAGAGCTTCTTTCGATGCCGTGACTTCGTGGCGGAATGTGGCGCAGTCCGACAGCACCATTTTTTGTCGTGTAGGATTGATGAAAGCAATGAAATCGCGATTAACAATCAAGCTTTTGCCTATGCGGATGAAACGGTTGTCGTTCTGTTCGAGCATCTCGGCAATGCGATGTTCAATCTGTCCCAACTGCAAAGTTAGGACAAAGTTTTCGCCGTCGGCCATAGTGATGATGGAGTAGTTCCCATCGGCTGTGACATATACCACCGTGTCCGACGGGACACGGAGCATTTCTGTTGATGTAGAGAAGACAAGGCGTCGTTCCATGAGTTTTACGCTGCAAAGTTACAACTATTCGACGACATTTCGTCAGTCTCTGCCAAAGCAATTGCCATAACTCAGACATTTGCCATGTGTGGATTCGGCGTTTTCGTTGTTTATTTGCCGAAAGTGACTCGGATGCCCAGGTTGAGATTGAAATTTAATGGTTTGTCTTTATAGATTGTTTCGATGGATGTTCCGTCGTCGAAGTAATAGCTTATGCCCGGTTCGACAAATATGGACAACGGATTTATCACCCGATACTGAGCCCCCAGTGAGGCATTGACAGACCACTGCATAGGCTTGTCGGAGATATTTTCCGATTGCGAGCCTTTATTTTGCTGGTCAAGGATAAATTCTTTGTGCAGTTTTGCCGAAACACATTTCTCGGCAAGGACGCCGGCCGAGGTATAAAAGTCTAATTTATTCCACGAGAGCACTCTGTATTTAAGGTTGAGAGGGATGCCGATGTAGTGGAGCTTTTGTTCTCCCATGCAATAGTGATTTTTGCTTCCCTCCTTTATATCGGAAACAAGGCTGGTGTAGCTCAGACCGCTTTCGAGGCTGATTTTCTCGTTGATGTTATAAGCAAAAGAAATACCGGCTCTGACCGGAAGCCTGTGTCTGATGTCGGTTTCTATGTTCTTGCCATGGTTGAAAGTGATAATGCCCAGCATTGGGTTGTCGTTCCATGTCGCATTGTCGGGACCTAAAGCTTCGGCAAACGATTCGGGACGTGTGTTGAAACCGAGCGACGCCCCCGTGCCCCCCGATGTATAGACCGACACCGATAGTGGCTTTGATGCCCTGCTTTTGGCGGGTATCGAAATGGGGTTGGCATTGTCGTATGGTGCTGGAATAGAAATTTCCGGTTTTTGCTCGTGCTGTTCTGCAATGTTTTCGATGTGTTCCTCATCCCGCTTATTTTGGGAGATGGTGAGAGTTTCTTCGTCTGCAGCATCCGTATCGGGTTCGCCATCGATTTCTGGCATGGAAGGACAGATGCTGTGTTTGCTTGTGATTCTGTTGTGTGCCAGGTGCTTGTCGAGGGATAAATCGGTAGAAATCTTTTTGGCTATGTTTTGTGGGCTGTTGTCGGACATCGTGGCGATTGTGATGTCGGGAAGCTCTAAATTGTGCTGAGTGTGCGGGGTATTCAACATATAGATGCTCACAGTTATGAACGCGGCAATCATGGCAGCCGCAGCCATGCTGCGTTTCACCCATAATAACACAGGACTTTTGGCAGAACCGGACGAAGATGATGGCCCGGTTTGTTTTGATTCTATGACATTCCATAGATCTGCCGGCTCGTCGATTTCGTAGTCCGTCATACGGTCGTGGACTTTATTCAGCCATTCTTCATTCATTGTAGTATGGGCGTTGGTGGTTATATTGTCTTATTTTGGCGGCCAATAACGATTTGGCTCGGTGCAACTGTGAAGCGGATGTGCTTTCTTTTATGCCAAGCATGCCGGCGATTTCTTTATGACTCTTATTCTCTATGACATACAGGTTGAATATGGTCCTGAATCCGTCGGGTAGTTCTCTGATGAGATTGAACAGAACAGAGGAGGGTAGAGCATCGACATCCGGCTCTTCTTGAGGTATATCGTGGTCTTTTTCCGAAATTTCGACAAAGTCGAAACGGCTGGTTTTCTGAAGGTGTTTCAAAGATTCATTCACTGTGATTTTTGTCATCCATCCTTTCAGAGACCCTCTGCCTCGGTATTCGAAGGAAGAAATGCCCGAAAAAATTTTGAGAAAACATTCTTGAAGGACATCTTTCACGTCTTCTTGATTGATGATATAGCGCGAACATACAGCTGCGAGATATCTGACGTATGTGTCATAGATGGTTCTCAGAGCTATATGATCGCCCTTTTTGACAAGGCAAAGGAGTTCCAGTTCGTTATCAGTGTCCGTAGATGCCACCCTCGCGATGATTTATCGATGCGTTATTGGAGAAACGGTTGATGAATAAACCGTTTCTCCGTTGAATGTAATGATGAAATGAAATAGTCTGTTAAGCTAACGTAGTTGTAAGGCTTTTTCTTGCTGTCCGGTTCAATTTTCGGTGTTGATAGGACGCATTTTTATTTTGAAACTTGTCGATTTGTCACCGTTGAACGATTTCCATTTGAGATTGACGGTCTCGCTTTCGGCACCGGATCGGGGCAGCTTGTTGAGGTTGAAGGCAATCAGTGCGTCGCCCCAGTTGCCATCGGTATCTCCCTGGGCATCATGTCTGAGTTCAAGTTCGAAGGGGTCGTCGGGGTTGGTGCCGCTGACGAGATTGATGACATGAGGTGTCTGGACGTTGTTCCACACTGTGCGGATGCGAAGGGTGAGATAGCCGTCTTCGGCAACGGTGACCCAGTCTTTGACAATTTCGATAGGGTCATTGCCAAATTTTTCGTCGTTAAGCTCACCAAGGCTTTCGACAGGAAGCTTGGTGCGGATGCTGTCGAGCCAGTTCACTCTGACATTGTGCGTCTGGTAAGTTTTGGAGGAAAGTTCGCTTACGGTGTAGTTGACCAGTGCCCTCACTTCTTTGTTGCCGAAAGGGGAGGTCTTGAGGTTGGTGGGGACGAGCGTTGTTTCATCATCGAGCTGCATCACAAAGCTGCCGTCACCATTGGGGCAGACTGTTACGATTGCCGTCGGTTGGTAGAGAGCGTAATCTTCGTTGTCGTCCGTGCACGACGGCAGAAGCATAGGCATTACAAGAGAGGCGAATGAGAGTAAGACGTGTTTTCGTGTCATGTTCTTGTTCTTTTATTGGTTTGTCTATTCTATTAAATCCGGCACTATCCAAAATCTTGCATCGATGTGCTGAAAAAAATCAGCCTTAATACGCAGATTCCCGTTCTGAGTGAGACGGTGTTACATTTTTTTTCACTACCTTTGCGTTTGGATTGGGGAAACTCTATCCAAGACATACGAAATAAGAATTCAACCTCTTGATAGGATCAACCGAGGATATAATAAGTAAAAAAGATGAACAAATTTTTATCACGTTATTTTCTTTCCTTGCAATCACTGTCGTTTCATGCATTGATGACTATGATGTTTATCTCCGTGATTTTCAGCAGTTGTGATGAAGTGAAAGACGCGCCTCTTCTGTTTGAGGCCACTTCGAATACTAATCCTGAGTATATACATCTCAATTATCAACCCGATGAATTAGGAATTACTATTTTCCCTAAGGAGTCGCGTTACTCTATCTATTCATATACTTATATTGACGGTGATCTGGAGCTGACATGCACAAACTGCGACAATCTCGAGTATTCAACAGATTTCAGCTTTAGCATAATTAAAGACAATGTAGGAGAAGCTATATCAGCAACAGGGGAAGAGGTCGGAGTTTCTGTAAAAAACACAGACCATAAAACGCTTCGGATTCATTTTGCAACATTGTCTGATGAGCAATTGCCGCTTGGTTTCTTAGGTGCTCGAGCCACGATAAAAGTATATGGTCGAGTTGGAGGAAAAGATGTAACCACAAGCATTTCGATTTATCGCTCAAACCAACGTTTCTCCAATGATTAAAGCCGATTTATATGCATCGAGCCATGGCCAGGGCGAGCCGACTGCGTCGGGTTCAACCACGAATTTGCAGAACGCGAATACGCCAACATCCTACCACCGCAAAAGACCTTCGAGGCATCCTACTTAATCATCATCGAGAACGTCTGACTAACGCTTGGCCGTGTGCCGCCTGTCAGATTATCCATCATAAAAAATCTCCGGCAATTCTGTTTGGATTGCCGGAGATTTTTTATGATGGGGAGTGTTTATCGGCCCTGGAGGGCTTTGAGCGAGGCTTCGAGAGTGGCAAGCTTGTCGGTGGCATCGGCAAGTTTCTTGCGCTCGGCAGCTACGACGGCTTCGGGGGCGTGGCTCACAAAGCGTTCGTTGCCAAGTTTTTTCTCTACTGAAGCTTTGAAGCCGTGGAGATAGTCGATTTCCTTGTTGATGCGGGCAATCTCTGCATCGATGTCGAGGGCAGCGTTTTGGGGAACGTTGAATTCGATGGCTCCTACGCGGAATGAGTTGGCTGCGGCATCTTTAGCCATGTTCATGGCCACATTGCCGAGGTTGGCAAGTTTGGCAGCTACGAGCGTTGCCGTTGCCGGAATCTCGCCGATGACGTTGAGCTCGAGGGCTTCTTTGACCGGGATGTTCTTGCGGGCTCGGACACCGCGAACACCGTTGACAATTTCCTGTGCCAAAGCCACTTCGTCGAGAATCTGCTGATTGACTTTGCCGGCTTCGGGCATAGCGGCATACATGATCGATTCGCCAGGACGACGCTCGGCAAGGGCCTGCCACAATTCTTCGGTGATGAAAGGCATGAATGGATGGAGCATGCGCAGCAGCGAATCGAAGTAGCCGAGAGCCTGGCCAAGAGTTTTGCCGTCGACTGGCTGGCCATATGCCGGCTTGACCATTTCGAGATACCACGACGAGAAGTCGTCGCGGAACAGGCGATAGATGGTCATAAGGGCTTCGTTGAGACGGAATTTTGTAAATTGTTCGTCTACATCGGCCAGAGCGGCATTGAGGCGCGATTCGAACCAGCGGGCTGCAGTGGCATTGATTTCGGGTTGTTCGAGACTGTTGTCTACATTCCATCCGCTGACAAGGCGGAATGCGTTCCAGATTTTGTTGCAGAAATTGCGACCTTGCTCCACGAGCTTGTCGTCGTACATAATGTCGTTGCCGGCAGGAGCTGCGAGCATCAGGCCCATGCGCACGCCGTCGGCTCCGTATTCCTTGATAAGGTCGAGCGGGTCGGGAGAGTTGCCGAGCATTTTAGACATTTTTCGTCCGAGTTTGTCGCGCACAATACCGGTGAAGTAGACATTGTCGAAAGGCTGCTTGCCCACATATTCATATCCGGCCATAATCATGCGGGCCACCCAGAAGAAGATGATGTCCGGACCTGTGACGAGCGTGGCCGTGGGGTAGTAGTAGCTGATTTCGGCATTGCCGGGATTGTTGATGCCGTCGAAGAGGGTGATGGGCCACAGCCACGACGAGAACCAGGTGTCGAGAGCATCGGGGTCCTGGCGAAGGTCGTCCATGGTCATAGCAGGGTTGCCGCTCTGCAGGCGTGCCTTTTCCAAGGCTTCTTCGGGGGTGAGGGCCACGACAAATGCTTCGTCTTTGCCCTTGCCGTCGCCGTAGAAGTAGGCCGGGATGCGGTGTCCCCACCACAGCTGGCGGCTGATGCACCAGTCTTTGATGTTTTCGAGCCAGATGCGGTAGGTGTTTTTGTATTTTTCGGGAACAAAGCGGATGATGTCGTCCATAACGGGAGCAAGGCTCTCTTTTGCAAAGTGTTCCATCTTGACGAACCACTGCAGCGACAGACGCGGCTCGATAGGCACCTTTGTGCGCTCGGACAGTCCGATATTATTGGTGTAGTCTTCTTCTTTTTCGAGCAGTCCGGCGGCAGCGAGGTCTTTCGATATTGCCTTGCGGCAGTCGAAGCGGTCCATGCCCACATACATTGCGGCAACCGGGGCCACGGTGCCGTCTTCGTTGAATATGTCTATGGTTTCCAGATTGTGGGTCTTGCCCAGCATATAATCGTTCTTGTCGTGTGCCGGAGTGACTTTCAGACAGCCGGTGCCGAATTCTATGTCGACATATCGGTCTTCAATCACGGGAATTACGCGGTTGACCAGAGGCACCACCACTTTGTGGCCTTTGAGCCATGTGTTTTTCAGATCTTTGGGATTGATGCACATGGCGGTGTCGCCCATGATAGTTTCGGGACGTGTGGTTGCCACCAGAGCATAGTGTCGGCCGTTGTCATCGGTGTGCACCACGTTGCCTTCTTCGGTGACGATTGGAGTGTCGTCGGCTACATAGTAGCGCAGGTAGTAGAGTTTGCTCTGTTCTTCTTCAAAGAAGACCTCGTCGTCGCTGATGGCGGTGCGGTTCTGCGGGTCCCAGTTGACCATGCGGAGGTCGCGGTAGATGAGGCCTTTATTGTATAGGTCGACAAACACTTTTTCCACGCTTTCGCTGCGCGAGGGATCCATGGTGAAGGCCGTGCGGTCCCAGTCGCACGAGGCTCCGAGTTTGCGCAGCTGTTCAAGGATTATTCCGCCATGCTTGCGTGTCCATTCCCAGGCATGTTCGAGGAACTGTTCGCGTGTGAGGTCGGTTTTCTTGATACCTTCGGAGGCAAGCTTGGCGATGACCTTGGTTTCGGTGGAGATAGACGCGTGGTCGGTGCCGGGTACCCACAAGGCGTTTTTGCCCTGCATGCGTGCGCGGCGCACAAGGATGTCCTGTATGGTGTTGTTGAGCATATGGCCCATATGGAGCACGCCCGTAACGTTTGGCGGTGGTATTACTATTGTATAGGGTTGGCGGCTGTCGGGCTCGGAGTGGAACAGATTGTGTTCCAGCCAGTAGGCATACCATTTGTCTTCGACACCTGAGGGGTCGTATTTTTGGGGTAGTTCGTTCATAGCGCTATTGTTTTTTCAAGGTGCAAAATTAGTGATTTTTACTCATTTTGACAAAATATGGAGAGAAATGCTTAACTTTGCATCGCCATGGCCGATATTTCGCTCATCCAAAACCACAGTCACATAAGTTTCCGCGAGCAAGTGTTGCTTACGGCCAAACTTTCGGTGCCTGCCATTCTGGCTCAGCTGTCGACGATTATGATGCAATATATCGATGCATCGATGGTGGGGCGGCTCGGTGCTTCTCCCTCGGCATCGGTTGGGCTGATGAACAGCAGCCTGTGGATGTTTTGGGGCGTATGCTCGGCATTGACAATGGGCTTTTCCGTACAGGTTGCCCACCGCCTCGGTGGCAAAGACCGTGCCGGCGCGCGTGCCGTGTTGCGCCAGGGTATTGTTGCTTCGGCGATTGTGGGTCTGCTGATGGCTCTCATTGGCGTGGCTATAGCACATCCGCTGCCTCGCTGGCTCGGAGGCGACGAGGATATATGCTCCGGTGCAACGACTTATTTCATGGTTTTTGTGGCTGCTTTGCCGGTGCTCACCATGAACTATCTTGCCGGTGGCATGCTGCGCTGCGCCGGCAACATGAAGGTGCCGGGGCTGCTAAATGTGGGCATGTGTGTGGCCGATGTTGTCTTCAACTTCTTCCTTATTTTTCCCTCTCGCGAATTGCATGTGCTCGGTTTCGACTTTCTGTGTCCCGGTGCAGGTCTGGGCATACTCGGAGCGGCTTTGGGAACTGTGGCAGCTGAATGTCTGTGCGCCGGCGCAATGCTCTACTGGGTGTGCCGCCGCCAGCCCGACCTCGCTCTGCGCGGCGATGAGGCACGAAAGAGCTACCGTCCCACGGCTGCCGTGCTTCGCCGTGCCTCGAGAATTGCACTGCCCATGACGCTCGAACATATTGTTTTCTGCGGGGCACAGATTACTGTTACTATTATTGTGGCTCCGTTGGGAAGCATTGCCATAGCGGCAAATGCATTTGCCGTGACAGCCGAAAGCTTGTGCTATATGCCCGGTTTCGGCATAGGCGAGGCTGCAACCACGCTCTGCGGCCAGGCCTACGGAGCAGGACGCTATGCCCTTGTGCGCCGTTTTGCACATCTTACCACGGGCCTCGGCATGTTGGTGATGACTGTCATGGGAGGGGCGATGTATGTGTTTGCCGATGCCATGATGGGAGTCATGACTCCCGTTGCCGCTATTGCCGATCTTGGTGCCGAGGTGCTGCGCATCGAGGCCTGGGCCGAACCCATGTATGCGGCTTCCATCGTGGCCTACGGCGCCATGGTGGGCGTGGGCGACACCATGATTCCGGCCACTATGAATTTTGGCAGCATCTGGCTCATCCGAATTCCCCTTGCTGCAGTCCTTGCTCCGTCGATGGGCCTTCGCGGAGTGTGGATTGCAATGTGTGCCGAGCTGGTGTTCCGCGGCCTCATTTTCCTGTGGCGCTTGTTGCGTTGCCGGTGGCTTAAACCCGGCAAAACACCCGAATTGCCCGAGAATATGGTCGAAGTTTGATTTTTATCGAAACATTTTCCTCAAAAATTTGTAATACTGATGGTAAAACCTTAACTTTGCTCATCAACAAAGACCAAAATACAAAACCACCTTTTAAAATGGAAAACAACGAACTTCTCGCCCAAGTAACTGCCAAGGCCAAGACATGGCTTGGTGATGGTTACGACGAAGAAACCAAGGCCGAAGTGCGCCGCATGCTCGAAGCCGACGACAAGACAGAACTTATCGAATGTTTTTATAAAGACCTCGAATTTGGCACTGGCGGCCTGCGCGGCATTATGGGTGCCGGCACCAACCGCATGAACATATACACAGTGGGCGCTGCAACCCAGGGCCTGGCAAACTATCTCCACGAAGCTTTTGCCGACCTGCCTCAGATTAGCGTTGTCGTAGGCCACGACGTGCGCAACAACTCGCGCAAGTTTGCCGAAATCGTTGCCGACATTTTCTCGGCAAACGGTATCAAGGTATATCTTTTCGATTCGTTCCGTCCCACTCCCGAACTGTCGTTTGCCATCCGTCACCTCGGTTGCCAGAGCGGTGTGAATATCACTGCCTCGCACAACCCCAAGGAATATAACGGCTACAAGGCATACTGGAGCGACGGTGCCCAGATTATCGCCCCCCACGATGTGAACATCATTGCCAATGTGAACCGCATCAAGGACGTGAACGACATCAAGTTCCAGGGTGTGAAAGAAAACATCGAGATTATCGGCGAAAAGATGGACAACGACTTCCTCGCTGCCATCAAGACTCTCTCGCTCGACCCCGATGTGATCAAACGTCATGCCGACCTCAAGATTGTCTACACCCCCATCCACGGCACAGGCGTGAAGCTGATTCCCGATTCGCTGCGCAACTATGGATTTACAAACATCATCCATGTGCCCGAACAGGACATTCCCGACGGAAACTTCCCCACTGTCGATTCGCCCAACCCCGAGAACGCTTCGGCTATGGCTATGGCCATCGCAAAGGCTAAGGAAGTGGGGGCCGACCTCGTGGTGGCTTCCGACCCCGATGCTGACCGTATCGGCTGCGTAATACGCGACAATAACGGCGAATACCAGCTCATAAACGGCAACCAGATTGTGATGATTCTTCTCAACTACATCATGCTCCGCAACCGCGAGCTCGGCCGCCTCAAAGGCAACGAATATGTAGTGAAAACAATCGTTACTACCGAGACTATCAAAGCTATTGCCGAAAACCAGAATATCAAGATGTACGACTGCTACACGGGCTTCAAGTGGATTGCTGCCGTCATCCGCGACCTCGAAGGCACTGCCCGCTATATCGGCGGCGGCGAAGAGAGCTACGGATTCCTTGCCGAAGATTTCTGCCGCGACAAGGATTCGGTGTCGGCAATTTCGCTCATGGCCGAAATATGCGCATGGGCTAAGGACCGCGGCCTCGACTTCAACAAGATGCTTCAGGAAATATACCTCAAGAACGGCTACAGCCACGAAGAGGGTGTCAGCGTGGTTCGTCCCGGCAAGACTGGTGCCGAAGAAATCCAGCAGATGATGCGCAATTTCCGTGCAAACCCGCCCAAGCAGATTGCCGGCAGCCCTGTGACTCTTGTCAAGGACTATGCCGACCTCAATTGCACCGAATTCCCCTCGGGCAAGGTGTCGAAGATGGACTTCCCCACCACCTCCAACGTCCTGCAGTACTTCACCGAAGATGGCACCAAGGTTTCGATTCGTCCTTCGGGAACAGAGCCCAAAATCAAGTTCTACATCGAAGTGCACGACAAGATGGCCGACCTCGACGACTATGCACGCTGCAACCGCGACGCTGCCGCCAAAATTGTACAAGTCAAGAAAGAACTGGGAATCTAAGCCCTCACTATAAACACAACGAAGGCCGGCAATCGCCGGCCTTCGTCATATCTATAAAGCTAAAACAGTTGCAATCGCGAAGCCATGGAAGCGAGCTAAAATAATTATGAATTATGCATTATGAATTATGCATTTTTAATTTACAATCCCCTCTTTGATGCTGTCCGCAATGTAGCGCACATTGTCGTCGGTCACCCAGGGGCCGGCAGGGAGGCAGATGCCCACTTTGAAGAGGCTCTCCGACACGCCGTTGACATAGGCCGGAGCATCCTTGTAGACGGGCTGCTTGTGCATAGGTTTCCAAAGCGGGCGCGATTCTATCCCGGCGGCATCGAGGGCCATGCGCAGAGCTTCGACGTTGTCGTTGGGCTGGCAGTCGGTGGTGGCCGAGCTTGTGGCGTGTGTCACGCCGGCGGCCCCGCCCACAGCACCGGTAATCACTTGCTTGTAGGCCAACTCTTCACCTTTCACTTTTAGTTTTTCGTCGAGAGTTGCCGTGCAGAGCCAGTAGTTGGACTCAAATTCAGGCGAAGGAGCGGTGTGCATCGTAATGCCCGGCACATCGCGCAGAAGTTCCTCGTAGAGGGCCTGGACATGACGATGATGGGCAATGTGCTCGTCAACTATAGTCATCTGGCCGCGACCGATTCCTGCACAGATATTGCTCATGCGGTAGTTGTACCCGATAGCTTCATGCTGGTAATAGGGATAGCTTTCGCGGGCCTGGGTTGCGTACCACAGTATTTCGCGGGCCTTGTCGGCATCCGGACAGATAAGTGCGCCGCCGCCGCTGGTGGTAATCATCTTGTTGCCGTTGAACGACAGCACGCCATATTCGCCGAAAGTGCCGAGTGCCTGACCATTGTAGTTAGAGCCGAAACCTTCGGCACCATCCTCAATTACGGGTATCTCATAGCGGTTGGCAATCTCCATGATTTTGTCAATCTGATAAGGCATACCGTAGAGTGCCACGGGAATAATCGCCTTTGGCTTCTTGCCTGTCTTTGCGATGCGGTCCCTGATAGCCTCTTCGAGCAATTCGGGATCCATATTCCACGAATCCTTCTCCGAGTCAATGAAAACCGGAGTAGCCCCCAGATATGTAATCGGGTGGCTCGAAGCGCAGAAAGTAAACGACTGGACAAGCACCTCGTCGCCGGCACCAACACCACAGGCAATAAGAGCCAGATGCACAGCCGCAGTACCTGCCGACAGACACACCACTTTCTTGTCAAGAGGTTCCATGCCATCACGACGGTTGACAAACTTCTCGAGGTCATGTTCGAAACCGGTAACGTTCGGCCCCATGGGCACCACCCAGTTCGAATCGAAAGCCTCCTTTATAAATTCTTGCTCCTTGCCGCTCATATGAGCAAGGCAAAGCAAAATACGATCATTCATATCTCTTAGATTATTTCGTTGTCATATCTCATTCTGCGTCCGAGTACGGTGCAGAAAATCATTTCAATATCTTTGATAAAAGAATAGTGGTGGAGATAGTAGAGGTTGATACGGACCTTGTCCGGGAAAATCACCTCGTCGTTATACCGCTGCGGGTCTGGCTGCTCGGCCAGTATATCCTCTTCGTCTCTGTATTTAAGAGAAGCCGGACCAGTTATTCCGGGACGCAATTTCAGAACTTCGCGAGCTGAGCCTTGAAGCATGTCGGCATAGCCGGGAACATCGGGACGAGGTCCCACAAAACTCATATCACCAATCAGCACATTCCACAGTTCGGGCAGCTCATCGAGTTTATAATGGCGTAGTTTCGCGCCAAGAGGTGTTATTCGGCTTTCTCCGGCCACCGAAACCGATGAACCTCCATGCCCCACGGTCATAGAGCGGAACTTATACATTGTGAACAATTTACCGTTGCGTCCCACACGTTTTTGCTTGAAGATAACCGGACCACCGGGCATCTTGACACGGATAAGAACGGCTACCACAAGGAGCACAGGCCACAGGACCAACAGCCCGACAAGAGCCATCACGCGGTCAAAAATAAATTTCAGTACCATGGGAATCAGAATCGGAAGGAGAATTACCCTTGAATTTTTTCTCTGAGAATTGTAGATGATATGCCATCAGTATGGTCGAGATACACAACGGTGCAGCCTACCTGAGCAAAGTCGTCCTCGTATTTTATCCAAGACGGCGTACCTTTCCAATCGGAACCAACAAAGACAGCATCCGCACCTAAAGTTTTAACCATTTTCAGTTTATCCATATCAACTTGATCGACAACCTGGTCGACATATTTTATTGCGCTGACTATGGCTTTTCGTTCTTCTTGGCAAATGATGGGACGTTTGTTTTTTCGGGCAAAGCATAAATCGTCAGTTGTTACTCCGACAACCAAGAACTCGCATTGTTCTTTTGCCCGCCGCAAAACATTGAGATGGCCAATATGGAACATATCGTAAACACCAGAAGTATATCCGATTTTGTATTTTTTCATTGATTAATGTATGATTGAATTTATAAAATGATTTCGCAAAAAAACTATAACGATTGCAAAGATTTAAGAGAGGTTGCTGTAAGTCTTGTGAAATCATCGAGATTTATTCCATAATTGATTTGTAATTTACCTCCTTGCGCAAACATTTTTTGTTCATTTATGGGGCGATTAGATACGATTGATAACATTCTCGCATATTGTAACTCTTGATGAAGCCACGGCGAGAGAGTTTTTATATTGTCATCTTTAAGCTGGTTGTAATCAATAGATTCGTTGCTATCTATGAAAATGAAAGATTCACATTGAGCTATCATTTCAAAAATAGCCATTGACAACATGGAATGAACATGAGAAGTGGAAAAGTTTCGTTTGTCATAGTCATAACTTTTCCCATTTGAATGGATGCAATATCTGTTATCAATTTCTTTTAACAATGCATCTGCGCTCCCCCAAACATAATTGTCCAAAAATGGATGTCTATGTTTTTTCATTATGAGGTATTTTGCAAGTTTCTTAGCCTCAACCAGATTGTTGTGGGAATGAGATATAAAAACGTCAAAATCCCAACCACCGGTCGGGAAAATTAATTTTTTCAGACTATCTCCATCGATTATGCCATTATCAGGATTAAGAATTCGAACTAATTCCGCAGAAAAGGAATTACATGTCTTCGTATATTCCGAATTGAAATTGAATTGATAACGCTCTGCTGATAATTCTTTATCGAGAATATTAATGACACTCGGAGTTATGGTGTATTTTTTGGTAGGATTAAAGCGAAAGATCATTATCGAAATGTGTTTCTAATTGGTTGAGGTTTACTTGATTGATGTCGAATATCTCAATGTTTAAGCCATAAGGGAAGGTATAGGCAGAGTATTTGAAATCTATTGCATCAACAAGAAAATTCAGTATTCTCTGGGGCGACCTTCTCAATCGGGATAGACCGGAGCCCATAATAGGCATGTAAATCGGTTTCTCAACATGCATATTGATTTCATGGAGATGAGAAATCAGACGGTCAAAGACTATTGGATAATCTTTCTTATCAAGATATGCGTGGTCATTCCCATCAAAATGAGTAAGAGCGACTAAAACATAAACATTGTCGTCTATTGTGATGTCAACACAAGTGCCTAAGTCATATTTGAATTTCTTTCCTAATCGGCGAGATTCATTTGTGTGGTATTTCTTACCTAACAATGCATCTTCAAGAAACTTATCCAGTTCATTTACTCTGTTCCGGAAATAGTTTGTGATAAATTTGCCATGAATCGTATTAGGGCTGATTATTCCATCGCCAACATGAGTATCAAAATATTCATTTACAGGTATAACGATTATTCCTTGTTTTTCGAAAAGATTGCCCTTTTCAATTGTGAGATTAAATTGTGGGTTGAACCTGAAAATCACCTTGTCTTTTGATTCCGTCATAATACAAGCATACACAAGGCATATCAAGATGATGGCAATGAAGCTCACAATTTTACAAGCCATAGAAATGCTCTCGAATTGTATACTTGATTGGAAGACGAATCCGAACAAGGTAACAACTGACGACAAAGCGGCAATCGCCAAGATAAAATATTCCCAAAACTTCTTTGTCTCCCCGCTCATAACTACATCAATTGCTGGTATATACTAATCTGGATATATTCGGCAGAAATTGGTATATTTATACTGAATCATAAGATTAGTATCATTTAGAGCCTTTGATATTTTGCTCTTGTCCAATGGAATGTGAACGCTTGGAACAGAATCTATATATTTTTTAAGGCAAGGTAACTTATCCCAAAATTTCCTTGCTTTATCTCCAACAGATGTCCAATTCCCTATTTGGGCATTGGAAAGGTCAGGATATACAATAATGAGAGGTAGCCCAAGCTTGCCTACTCCATATTCAATTTCTTCTTTAAGAGCACGACTTTCTTTCGTATTGCTGCTCAAAAACAGAATAATATTTTTTGAATTTCTGAGCCGTTCTCTCAATCGTGGCTTTAACACGGTCTCCCAATCACTACCATCCCTTACGTTGTAAGTAGTTCCATGCGCATCAAGGAAAGGGAATGAGCTATCCTTTGATTTCCAGGCCTTCAACATGTTATAGTAATTGAAATCTGGTGTTGCATTAGCACCTAAATTACTTTGGTTAAAAGGCTCTGTGACATAGAAAGCTGTATAATTGTAAATTATCATAATTTTACAAATGGATTTTTATTGCGAAAAGGCATAGATAAGTGAAATCCTTATTGTATTTGAGTTTACTTGTTGAATTTCATTCTTTGGAATAAATCAAGATGGAATGCTATTTTTTTTAATAAGTAGCCGCCAGTTTCCGTCAATTCGGTTTAATGTTGAATCTTTTCGATATACTCCTTGAACTTAATGAGAAAGTTATTCCTATGTTCTCTCAATATTTCGGGTGCATAATCCTGTGAATGTCTATAGTTTATTTCAGCTATCGTTTTCATACTCTGTTTATCTTTCGAGTATTTTAAAATCAAACTTGCCAGTGCTTTATCCTCGTGCTTGGGGAAAAGACTTTCTTTTGGAAGCAATTCCGGCATTGTACAGATATTTGTAGCAAAGCATACACAACCACGAGACATCGCTTCCGCCACACATCTGCCAAATCCTTCACTCAAAGTGGGAAATACAAAAAAATCTTGAGTATCGAGCCACTTTAACACTTGAGTATAAGACTGTAGAGGCTTCGGGAATGTTATCCGTTCCTCTGCATCCATAATTCCGAGGCTTAGTGCATAATCAAACCATTTTTTCCGATTTTTCAGTGTCCCGTTTCCCAAAATATTCAGATGAAAATTGTGCGGCAATCGCGAAAGTGCTCGAATTGCTGTATCCACTCCTTTCATTTTACCCTGATAGAAACCAATTAAAGCCAGATTTATCACCCTGCCAGAGTCTATCGTTTCGATGAGATTAAATCTTCTTCTAAGAACGTCTTTATCGGAAAAATCAAGAATAACATCTGAGCATCCGCAACACTCACCTTTGATTGGAAATTGAGATTGAAGGTATTCTTTGCTCACATAAAGCCCGAAGGGGGCATCTTTTATCGAGTTCCTTATCTGGTGATAAAGAATTGGAGCATATAACCTCTTCAGCAGATTTGGATGCTGTTTTAACGCATTGTGTATATCTCCGGTCATCTCAATCATGTAAGGTTTGGCAAGTTTTTTTGCTATTCGAATGGCCATCATTCCCTTCCGCGTAGATGGTTTTATAATTATAGCTTCGGCCTGACTGATTTCTTCAATCAATATCTTCTTGATTTTTACATCATTGGAAAAATCGGAGGGATGTGTATTTGACGGGATTATCCTGACATCAATACGGCTATCCAACATCGGTGCGAGACTGTTTTTATCAAGATGTGAACTAAGTTCTTCTCCAAGAACTTTTACTGATTTGAAGACATCAAGATATTTCTCAAAAAATGGAACCGAGTTGGCCGGAAGTCCATAAGTTGTTCCGTTCTCCTTATGAAAAAGAAACGTGCTGATATATAGGAGTCTCATGTTTTTAGGTACTCGTGATAACAATTATAACGGACGTAAGCGTCCAATTTTCACTTGTGGATTAATGGGATTCCGCAGGAGGCGGCATCCGTTAAATCATGTCAAATTGGTTTTGGATTTTTAACTTAGTATTTCGTGTTCAGCTGCTGCAGTCCTATGGTTTGAGGCAGCAGTTGTGAGTAGTCATTGTTGCCGTGCACTATCTCTCGGAAAAATTTCTTGAGATATTCGAGCACGGATATTCCGTTCATCCGGCATGTAGCGATTACTGTGTGGTATATCGCCGATGCTCTTGCCATTTTGTGAGAGCCGAAGAAGAGTGAGTTCTTACGTTCGCCGGCCAGCGGCCTTATACATTGCTCGGCCGGGTTGTTGTCGATGCTGTATCTGCCATTGTTTGTGTAGGCAAAAATTTGCGGCCAGAATGTGTCGAGATATCGTACGGCCTTTTCCATGAGCTCGCCTCGTGGCGGATGGTTGTCGGCTGTGAGCACGTCCATTTTGCTCCGGAGGCGTGCGATAATCTCCTTTGTCCTCAGCCCCTGTCTGGCGGCTGTTATCTCCTCGGCTGTGAGCTTGCAGTCGATATATGTCTTTTCGAGGGCGTAAAGCTCAGCGATGCAGTCGAGGATGAACTTGGCATCGATGTCTCCGCCTTGCTCGAGGGCATATTTGAACTTGGCCCTGGCATGTGCGAGGCAGCATATATGCTCGATGTCGACCATCTCGTCATTGAGATACATATAAACGTTGTAGCCGTCGGACTGGAGTGCTTTGAGCTCTTTGCCTCCGATTATCGATTTGAGTGCGTCGCGGCCTCTGGAACCGTCTTCGTAGCAGTAGATTGCTATCCTGGCCTCTTTGTTGACAAGGCACCAGATGTAGCGTTTGCGGTATTTGTCGGCGACCTTTACCCGGCACCATGTCTCGTCGCAGTTGATGACGGAGTCTTTCTCGAGGGCTTTTCCCTTGAGCTCATTCACAATGCCGGCGAGGAGCCTGGCTCCTTTGCCCAGCCAGTTGGTGAGGGTCATCCGGCTGATGGACATGTTCTGGTCGCGCAGACGCTGCAGCTCGCGGTAGAGCGGGGTGTTGAGGAAGAAGTGGTTGAACGACAGGTGAGCCAGGAAGTCGGCCGAAGCCTTGGTCCCGCTGACACGGTCGATGATCTCGGGCTGGCCGTCGGCAGGAAGATAGGCAGTGAAGAAGGCGCCGTTTAGGCGGTAAGTTACCAGCCGGTACTCATGTTCGATGATTATCGTCTGCTGCTCGTAGGCGAAGCGGCTTTCGGTCTTTATGAGCTCGGCGCCTTGAGGAAGACGTGCTGTGTCCGATTCATGGACGACAGTACGTGAAGCCTTCATTTTGCGATAGCTTGTCCCATGGCGCATCAGGTCGGCCATTTTCTGGCGTTCGGTACGGTCTTTCTCTGTCAGGGGCATCGCATCCGAGGGTGTGTCCTCGCCGGCAGGTGCCGGAGGGTTGGTCCCGTCGAAGTCGTCCTTGTCCTGCTGATGAGATCTTGGCTGGGCGTTATCGGTCTTTGACCTTTTCTGGCTTTTGGACCCGTATCGGTTTTTGCGTTCGAGCCTGAGCTGCTCGTCCTTGGCGGCCAGCTGCTTTCTCAACTCCGCGTTCTCGTCCCTGAGCGAGGCCATCATCTCCATCATGGCTGACTGTTGAGCCATCATTTTGTCCATTTTAGAAAGGAGCTCTTCGGCACGGGCTTTCTCTCGTGCGGCAGTCTCACTCTGCTGCTGCACCTGCCGGAGCTGCTCATCGAGCAGCCTCTGCTGACAGATTAGGAGCTTGGATTTTTCCTCCGTAGTCATATCTCGGTATGGGTCTTCAAAACTCCGGGGAGTGGATTCCCACTCCTTGAGCCTTGCTGCAGAATTGATGATGAAGTCTCGTTCGTCTTGTCCCATGTCGTTGCTCTTTCTGATGTAAAGTTACTAATAATCAGCGACATGTGCAAATTTTTCGACACTTTTTTTACTATATTTTCAAAGTTTTTACGACAGGACTTTCAAGGAGGGTAACCACGTCTTTCCAGTCGATTCTGTAGACGGTTTCATCGCCTTGGCGCTCCACTTTCATGAACTGATAGCCGGGCTGGAAGCGCTTTTCATGAAGGGAGCAGCTTCGGCGGTCGTAATGGAACAGACGGACGAGGCGTCGGTTCTTGGACATCATGATGAAGACATCGTCTTCCTGCGGCTCCCGGTTGAACTGCTGCCTGATTATAGAGCGGACGCGGTCGTACTTGCAACGCATGTCGTGGAAGTTCCTCAGGAAATAGAACTTGTTGATACCTGATACAGTCAGCATAGCACTTCCAAATTTGAAACCAGACGATTGAGGTCCTGGAATGAGAGACCGCGTTGTTGGATGTGCAGGCCGTTGGAGATGCGGATGTCGACCATGATCCTCAGCGGTTGCCCTGCGGAGACTTCCGTTTTTTCGGCAGCTGCTTTTTCTGCAGGCTGTTCTTTGGATGGTGCTCCGTCTATTTGGACCGGCACTATGCGATGTCGCGTGTCTCTGTACCATTTGTCGAACAGGTTGTATGGCACTCCGTTGTTGGAGCAGTAGGTCTGGATGCTGATGCCATGTGGCATCCCTTCGATTTTGTAGCGGATCCATAACCGCTCAAATTCTTCGCTTGAGTATGTCATCTTTGCTGGGTTAGAATTAACGCCGGCAAAGGTCGGCATAATCACCGCCGCAGGCAATACGTCATTTTTGGACGCTTACATAACGGACTATCACTTGCCATGCAGTTTGCCTTGCGCTTCTTTTTCAAATGCAGATGCGTTTTTACAATAAAGGACGCAGATTGCCAAAAATGAAAGTATATAGTATACCGAATAGAAGGCAATCATGATGTCGAAAGTATTAGTGAAAAGTGCGACAAAAAGCCATGGCATGAAAAGCCCTGATACTCCGAGATTTTTGTCAATTTGTTCACGTATATAGGCAAAACTTTTTTTGTCTTCGGTGTCTTTCAACGTCACCTTATCACTTTCGCCAAGAATGTTTTCTGCTGCAAAATAGCAGTTAAGATATTTCTGATGAACAAGACGCATATACAAATTACACATGGCTGCAAAACCGGCGACTACAATAATCCACGTTTTATACTCCTCTGGAACAAAGAACGATGTGTTGTATGCTGCTATGCCAAGAGCCAGTGTTGTAAATGAAAACGGACCATAACCTGCCACTGCATCGAAAAAGTCACCCATAAATGTTTTAACTTTTTTGACACGAGCGATGTTTCCGTCAACACAATCTAAAACCAACCAAAAATTAGTTAGTATAACCCCTGTCAGCATCCACCAAAAATTGTTTATGCATAGACAAACGGCAGCTACGAAAATCAAAATCCAGGAAAGAACTGAGACCTGATTAGCCGACCAGCCGGCGTTGATAAAGCAATAAGTTACCGGGAAAGAAGCTTTTCTTACCCAAAGCTGAACCCATAAAGAACTTCGGCTATTTTTCTTCTTCGTCAAAGAAGAAGTAATATCATGCATTGTGTATTTCATCTTCAATTTTTTTATCTAATATTTCATCGTAAATATTCCACATTGACCGCAGGGCGTTTGGCAAGTCGAAAGGTTCAACGGCTTTTCTACACTCGATAGCCATAGATTTTCTTAAGGACGGTCTTTCGGCCAACGTAGATATGGCAACAGAAAAACCTTTAATATCGTCGGGCGCAAAGGCATAACCGGTAATACCGTCTTTAACATAATCCAAAATGCCATGAACGTTAGAAGAAACGAGAGGCACACCGGCAGCCATGGCCTCGATTCCTGCAAGACCAAGTCCTTCTATTCTGCTTGGGAAAACACTGATGTCTGCGGTGTGGCATAATTCAGGTATGTCTTTTCTAAAGCCGAGGAAAAGCACGCGGTCATTAATGCCAAGTTGCTTGGAAAGTGATTTTAAATGGTCATGCAAGGGTCCCTTGCCACAGATAGCATAGTAAATGTTTTTGTTATCACTTTGAGCGACAGCTCGAATGATAACTTCGTGGTTTTTGCGTTCGATAAGTTCGCCAATCGAAAGCACTAAAATTGAATCCTCGGGTAGTCCAAGATTCTCTTTGTATTTTTTACGGTCAATTCGGCAATCTTTTATCTTTGAAAGATTAACTCCGACCCCTGGAATATATCTGACGTTCTTACTGTTAAACGTACAAGCTCTTCGATAGTCTTCATGATTGATTGTCACCAGATAATCAGTGAACCGCGACATGAATTTTTCTATCGGAAAATATAATATCCAATTTTTCTTTGGACTGGCATTGTGAAAATGAAATCCGTGACAAGTATACATTACGGTGGTACCTTTTTTCCTTGCATCTCGTGCGGCCAGTCTCGTTAGGATTGATACAGTTGGTGTATGGCAATGTATTAGGTCAAATTTTTCGCGTTTAATAATCGATTTGAGAATCTTATAAGATGATATGTTATCTTTGCAAAAAGGTGAACGTGCAAAATGAATATTATGGAGAATTATTCCTTCATCTTTAAGCTTTTTGATATACTGTAATGTTCGTGTCTCATCGGTATCATCCATATAGTCAAAATTGCAGGCAATATGTATCTCACACGACTTGTCATTGCGAAGATACTCGACATTCTCTTTGTTGAACCATTCAATGAACGAAACAACCGAAGCAACTATGAGGACCTTTTTCTGCTTCATCACTTTTTAGAATGTTTATAATTCATCATCTTGCACAGATAGACGGCTTTGAAAAACCAATATTTTATCATGGGTCGATACCCTATCGCAGTCAGAACTTTTGCTCTTGTCTTATTTGCCTCAATTATTTTCTTGATATGACGCAATTTGTGCCAATATGAATTATTGAGTTTCTCGATACCACCAGATACATTGTTGTTGTGTTGACGGTAGTATCTTGTCGGCTCTTCAAGCAAATCAACAATCCCATGTTTATATACTTGAATTAAAACCCACCAATCGTACATCGGTCTGTTTTTAGGCAACCCTGCCGGAATCGGTGGTATAATATCGCGCGCAGCGCGGTTAAGAATCATGGAAGCTCCTGTTATAAAGGGATAGACACAGATACCGTTATAGGTGAGAAACTTCTTCGGGTCAATCCTCAAATGGTCCCAACAAGATTGATTTATAACTTCAAGGTTAGGACCACACATATGGCAGTCAGATCCGACAAGTATAGGTTTGTTTGGATTCCTTTTTTCTAATTCTTGAATTCTTGTCAAGGATTTTTCTATTTTGTCTACTAGCCAAACATCATCCTGGTCGCAAAACATGTAATAGTCTGCGTCGATAATTCGTAATAGATGTAAGAACTGGTTACGACAGCCAAGATTTCCAAGATTATCATTAATCAGATGAATCCGATTATTCAATAATGCGTAATCTTGTATGATTTCTACAGTTTTGTCTTTTGAACCGTCATCACGAATATATAACTGCCAATCTTTATGAGATTGGTTAATTACTGAATCTAATTGTCTCTTTATAAATTTCGCTCCATTATAAGTTGCAAGTAAAATAGCAATCATAATTAAAGATTAGAGGGATTCCAATAACTTTCTTTAGTTATAGTGATATAGAAAAGAATTGCACATACAGTTATAGGTATCCATTTGCACTTCCGAGTAAATAAATATGTGAGCATAGTAAAAGCTATAATATCAGTACACCACAACATTTCCGCAAATCGGAACCCAACTCTAAGCATGTCGCCAAATAACATAAACAACGCACCTCCAAACGTGTATACTTTTAAGCACAACAGTGCATAAGGATTTCGGCTCTTCCAATTATTATACTTTAGCCATAAGAGAATTGCGATGAAGCACCGTCCTAAAGTCAATAAATTATATAAGTTTGCTGCACTATCATCACTATACCCTGCGTAAAGATTCTGGAACGCTGACAGACCCAATAAAGGGATAAAGTGGGAAATTGTCAATCCAACAATTTGGATGATAAAGCAAACTGGTATGATACAGATATAAAACATTCTATATCCTTTCCTTGGGGAAAGGAATATAATGATAAGCAAAATCGCAGCAGAATAATGAAATAATGCAGCGACAATTATGGCCATAAATGATTTAAGTAAGCTATTGTCGCATCGATATTTGATGGCTAATAACATTAATCCAGAAGAAACAGACGCCCGGATGGTAATCATATCCATAAGTATAAATGAGCTCGAAATCCAAATTAGATAGGACAGCCATATTTGGTCGCTCATTCTTGTAATACAATAGTTTTTTATACTTATAGACAAAACAGCATATATGAAAAACAATCCAATATAATCCCATTCTAAAGATAACGCAAGATATCTTATCATATAGAAGGTGGGTTCGAATCGTTCAGAGAACGTATGATTAAACGCGGTTACATAATGTTTGTAATCGGCCATTTGTTCAGGCCTTGTTACACATAAGACCGTTAGAATAATTAACAAAAAGTATTTAAAGCCATGAAAGTAGTAGAGTCGGCCAGTAGTATCGAGTCGATTTAAATCATTACAACTATAGCGACTATATGATAGAATAGCAAGTACAAAGAATAGTATTATAAGTATTATTTGTGAAATAAACATAACTACTTATTATATCCAACTACTTTTGCGGGACAGCCAACTGCAATACCATAATCAGGTATATCTTTAGTTACAACTGCATTAGCTCCAATAACTGCGCTTTTACCTATATGTACATTAGGTAATATAGTCGCTTTATCGCCTATCCACACATTTTCCTCAATAATAACACCTCCGGGTGAATATAACTCTCGATCATATGGTGATATGTCTTTTTGCATACCGTCCGTTTTACCATGAGAATTATCTAAAATTGTAATATACGAACCTAGACGCGTCCCAGATTTGATTACAATTTGTTGGATTGCAGATATATGACAATACCGTCCAATATTGACATAATCACCAATAATAATACTAGGATTAAATTTCTGACCATTTTTCCAACGAGCCACAGCTGTAATAAAACTTCCAGATTGAATCATACATCGTTCTCCAACACTTATACATGAAGCATTGTCTATATAGCAATTATTACTTATTGTTGAAGTTTTTCCGAATTTCTTAAATTCTGTGGATCTAAACCCAGATCTAATAATAATGACAATACTTCTTATTAAACGAGATAGTCGTCTTGAATAAAAAAGTGAAAAAAATAAGCCTAAGTAGAAGAAAAAAGTTCTCATTTTTGTATTCTATTTACCATCCGAGAAATATGATTAATTAAGAACAGACGTTCAGTCTTATTAATCAAAAATAAATAATAAGTCGACAAGTTAACCAACAACGAAATAATAAAAATTAAAATAAAACCCACAAAATCATCATTTCCAATTAAACAATCAATTATGTAAATTACCCCCCAATTCATTATAAGTATAGTAGCCATTGGGAATAAACACGACTTGATGTAAACATTGATTGATTCATTAGCTAGTTTTTTTAAAAAAACAAGTCTAATATAGTGTGCAATCATATATATTATAATCGAAATTGATAAAGAGAAACTAGGAGCCAATCCTATCTTTAATGCAAAATAAATAAGTACTACACTAACACTGATGAATCCATCTACTATCATATGATAATATTTATTTTGCCCGGTAGCTTGGATTATCGTAGTTATCGGAAGGCCTAACGACATTATTAAACTGGCAATTATAATTATTCGAGTAAAGGGTACCATATACTCGACAACTTCTCCTAACCATAAATTTAATATATAATCAGTCTTTACCAATAGAGGTAGCATAACTATAAAAAGCAATGCAAAAATCATTTTACTGCTGAACAAGTAAAGATTATTAAGCCTAGAATAATTATTTTGAGCATAACTTTTAATCATTCCTGGACGAACGGCTAAGAAGAAACTTGATCCAAAAGTTGTAATCGCAGCATTAACTTGATTTGCTATAGCAAAAGCAGCATTAGCTATCGGACCGGCAAAAATATTAAATAAAATATTTATGCCTTGATGATAACAAACATTTGCGATTGCCCCAAAACAAGACCAAGAAGAAAACGAAAATATTCTTTTAAAATTATTCTTCTCGAAATTTAGTTTTATATTTAAATAAGGATATTTTTTTTGACAATAATATAGTAAAATGATAATGTTATAATTGAAACCATCATCAATAAACCTGGATAAGCAATCAATCGTTGTTCAGGGATAATATATAATACTATTGCAACAAATAACTTTAATGCGCCATCAGATATACTAATTATTGAATAATATCTCATATCCTCATGAGCAATTATTAATGCTAAAAGAGGTGCAGACATTAAATTAATAATAAATGTGACAAGAGAAAACTGAAAGACCCATTGAATGTCTATGTGTTTTTCTGTTGAGAAGTTCATTCGGTTCAGAACAAACCACTCGCCAAACGTTTCCGCTAAGATGATAATGAGAGCAATTATTATGACATAACCAAATAATATGGAGCCAATATCCTTATTTAAATTGGATACATTTTTTTCCCCAATAGAATATGAAAAAAATCTTTGTGATGCGCCGGCTAAAACAGTACTTAGAAACGACAATGAAGTAACGACACCGCCAATGGCATTGTATATGCCATAATCTTCAACATGAAGTGCTCTAAGAATTACTCTGACACTAATCAATGACATAATCATGATTAACGCCATTCGTATATAAAGGAACAAAGAATTCTTTGCTATTTGCTTATTAGATAAATCTTTGAAGCTAATGTCCATCCTTGACGCTATCCTCTTTACCGAATCTTATACATTTCCACATAATACCTCTCGTAGTCGCCGGAGGTGATGTTGTCCATCCAGTCTTGGTGGTCGAGGTACCAGCGGACGGTTTTTTCGATGCCTTCTTCGAACTGGAGCGAGGGTTCCCACCCGAGTTCGCTCTGAAGTTTGCGGCTGTCGATGGCATAGCGCATGTCATGGCCGAGGCGGTCGGTGACGTAGGTTATCAGACTGAGACTCTGACCTTCGGGATTGCCGAGCAGGCGGTCAACGGTCTTGATGATGACTTTTATAAGGTCGATGTTCTTCCATTCGTTGAAGCCGCCGATATTATAGGTGTCGCCGACTTTACCTTTGTGAAAGATGAGGTCGATGGCACGAGCATGGTCTTCAACAAACAGCCAGTCGCGAACATTCTCACCTTTGCCGTAGACAGGCAGCGGTTTGCCTTGACGAATGTTGTTGATGAACAGCGGAATCAGTTTCTCTGGAAACTGATAAGGACCGTAGTTGTTGGAGCAATTTGTTACGAGCGTAGGCATACCGTAGGTGTCATGATAGGCACGAACGAAATGGTCGCTCGATGCTTTCGATGCAGAATATGGCGAGTGTGGATTGTATTTGGTCGTTTCAAGGAAGAACTCTGTGCCGTAGGCCATATCATCCTCGCTCGATGCTTTTGTTGTGAAGGGAGCCGGAACGCCTTCGGGATGGGTGAGTTCAAGAGCTCCATAGACTTCGTCGGTTGAGATGTGGTAGAACAGCTTGCCCTCGAATTTTTCGGGCAGTGTCTCCCAGTATTCCTTTGCGGCCTGAAGAAGCGAAAGAGTGCCCATCACATTGGTCCGGGCAAAAGTGAACGGGTCCTTGATGGAGCGGTCAACGTGGCTTTCGGCTGCGAGGTGGATAACACCGTTGATGTCATACTCACGGAATATCTCGCGCATTTTGTCGATGTCGACAATGTCGGCCTTTACGAACGTATAGTTGGGCTTATCCTCGATGTCCTTGAGGTTGGCAAGGTTGCCAGCGTATGTGAGTTTGTCGAGATTGACAATATGATAGTCGGGATATTTGTTGACAAACAAGCGCACGACGTGGCTACCGATAAATCCGGCACCGCCGGTGATGAGTATATTACGCTTCATTGGTTTTCAGATTGTTGATGCAGACTTTCAGCGAATCGGTCCAATATGGAACGCTAAGTCCGAATGTGTTTTTGAATTTGGTCTTGTCCAATACCGAGTAAGACGGGCGCACAACAGGAGAGGGGAATTCATCGCTGTGGCAAGGCTGGATGTCGCATGTCGTATTTCCTGCGATTTCAGCAATCATCTTTGTGAAGTCGAACCACGAGCAGACACCTTCGTTGGAGTAATGATAAATTCCTTCGTTGCTTTCGAATTTACGGTTTGCAACGATATCGAAGATGGCATCGGCAAGGTCTTGTGCGTATGTCGGAGTGCCAACCTGGTCGAAAACTACGTTGAGTTGCGGCTTTGTCGAGGTGAGATTGAGCATGGTCTTGACAAAGTTCTTTCCGTATTCGGAGTAAAGCCAAGCGGTGCGGAAAATCAGGGCTTTGCATCCGCTCTCGGCAATGGCTTGCTCGCCGTGCAGTTTGGTAAGGCCGTACACACCTGTTGGTGTGCCTGTCTGGTCTTCTCGGCAAGGAGTGTTATATGGGTCACCCCCAAAGACATAGTCGGTAGAGATGTGAATCAGCGTTCCATTGTTGGCTTTGATTGCCTTTGCAAGATTTTCAACTGCCGTAGCGTTAAGTAGCTCGGCAAAATCTTTGTCACTCTCGGCTTTGTCAACGTTAGTGTAGGCCGCACAGTTGATTATAACGTTTATATTGTTATCGTTCACCATCTTGGCGACAGCCGAAGCAACGGTGATGTCGAGTTCGGCAACATCGGTGAAGATATAATTATCGGCAGAATGGGCGGCTGCATTGCGCATGCAGTTGCCGAGCTGGCCGTTAGCTCCTGTTACGAGAATGTTCATAGCTCAAAAGGCGATACAAAGTCGTTGAACATGGGGTGGTGTTTGTCTTTATCTGAGAGGATGGCTTCGGAAATGTCGAGCCGCCAGTCAATGCCGAGCGAAGGATCGACGATGGAGATGCCGCCATCGGCCTCGGGACAATAGTAGTTGTCGCATTTGTACTGGAACACTGCAGTGTCGCTCAGCACGGCAAAACCATGGGCGAATCCTCTGGGAATGAAGAACTGGCGGTGGTTGTGCTCGGTGAGAAGGCAGGTAACGTGCTTTCCGTAAGTGGGCGAACCCTTACGTATGTCGACGGCCACATCAAGTACCGAGCCGCGGACGCAGCGGACGAGTTTTGCCTGGGCATGTGGCGGTCGCTGGAAGTGAAGGCCGCGCATAACTCCGCGCGACGAACAAGATTCGTTGTCCTGCACAAAGTCGACATGGCCGATAAGCTCCTCAAAAGCTTTGCGGTTGAAACTTTCGAAGAAATAGCCGCGTGCGTCGGTGAACACGCGAGGTTCGAGGATTACAACTCCCTCAATATCTGTTTTGATAAGTTCCATAATCAGTCAAGATTGCTGTTGCCGGTGCGTTCAACTTCCTCAACAACTTTGAGCAGGTACTGGCCGTACTGGTTTTTGAGCATGGGTTTGGCAAGCTCAACCATTTTATCTTTTGAAATCCATCCCTGGCGGTAGGCTATGCCTTCGAGACAGGCTATTTTAAGACCTTGCCGCTTTTCGAGCACTTCTACATAGATTGACGCTTCTGCGAGAGAATCATGAGTGCCGGTGTCGAGCCATGCGAAACCACGAGGAAGCGTCTGCACTTTCAGTTCTCCGTCTTTGAGAAATTCCTGGTTGACGGTGGTGATTTCGAGCTCGCCACGCGCAGAGGGTTTGATTGTCTCGGCCACGCGGACTACTTTGTTTGGGTAAAAGTAGAGGCCGACGACGGCATAGTTGCTCTTGGGATGTTCGGGCTTTTCCTCGATGGAGAGGCAGTTGCCGTGGTGGTCGAACTCTGCCACTCCGTAGCGTTCAGGGTCATCGACCCAGTAGCCGAAAACGGTGGCTTTCGATTCTTCCTCGGCAGCTTTGACAGCTTTTTTGAGAACTTCGGAGAAGCCGGCACCATGGAAGATGTTATCGCCAAGTACAAGACAGGCTGCATCATTGCCGATAAACTCCTTGCCGATTATGAATGCCTGTGCGAGGCCGTCGGGCGATGGTTGTTCGGCATAGGAGAAAGCAACACCATAGTCCGAGCCGTCTCCAAGCAGGCGTTTGAACCCCGGCAGGTCCTGAGGCGTGGAGATGATAAGAATCTCGCGGATTCCGGCAAGCATAAGGACCGATATGGGATAATAGACCATTGGCTTGTCGAAAATTGGCAGCAACTGCTTGCTGACACCCTTGGTGATGGGGTAAAGTCGTGTGCCGGAACCTCCGGCGAGAACTATGCCTTTCATATTTTGTGAGTTTGTGTAATTAATCGTCTTTTTCCATCTGCCGATAAAACTCATAGGTCGATTCTATGTCGAGGCCTTCGTCGGCAAATCTTTTTTTAAGCATCGATAAGAAAGTTTCTTGAGCTTTAATGCTTGCCAACATTAGTGTTTCGTCGGTGGCTGTGACAAATATTTTGTCGTCCTTAGTGGTGATGTCGTAACTTCCCCAGTTTTCTCTGTTTTCGATTGCTTGTTTGAGGCAAAAAGCATCTTCAATATTCTCGACATTATCGTCCATCCAAGTTTCAAAATCTGTTGTTGCCATTGTGAGTATTAATTAAAAATGGTTGCTGTTATGGTATGACACCACACTTCCGGCGTGTTTTTGGGGAGGGGGATGCGCGAGTTAAGAGTTAAAGATTAAGAGTGAAAAATTCTTGTGTCGCATGGCTATCGCCGGAGGAGGGGAGGGCGCGAGATGATAACAAAGAGTGAAAAATGCACTTGTTTGAATTTAGAATGCATAATGCAAAATGCATAATTGATGGTGTGGGGGGGGAGTGAACAGTTTGATTCTGCTGTTTCTCTTGTTCTACTGTCAAAAAAATGTTTGCTGCAGGGCCGTTATGGAGGCGACCAGTCACTTTAGTGCCAAATAGACAATGAAAAAGGCGATAGCCTCACCTCGCACGGTTGGCTGGTTGCCCTGCTACACAGAGACGAAGATTTTTTGGAAATGTATGGCTGCCGGGACCGTTGCTGCGGGGCGAGGTGAGGCTATCGCCCTTTCATTCTTCATTTGGCACTAAAGTGCTTGGTCGCTTCCATGGCTTCGCGCTCGGACATTCCACATTATAATTATGCATTATGCATTCCTAATTTTAAATTTTCTCGAGGTCGGTGAGGGGGATGCGGACGGTTGCTCCTCCGAGGATGGAGAGGCTTATGCGGAGTGTGTGTGTGCCGTCGGGGTTTTGCATCACTGTTCCTTCGAGGCCCCGCAGGCTGCCGCGGATTACTCGCACGTTGTCGTGCTGGCGGAACTGCTGGGGGGTGAAGTCGACGGGTATGTCGCTTTGTCCGAGCATGAATTTTAGTTTGGCAATTTCGCGGTCGGGGATTGTTGCCACGGGGCTTCGGAGTGTGCCGCTGTCGGCGGCTCGGTTTGTCATGAAGCGGTAGATGGAAGGGTGTCCGACGATGGCGCGGCGCTGTCGCTCGGTGCATCTGACGAAGACCACAGAGCTGATGACTACGCGGTCGACCATGCGGCGGCGGCCGTTTGCCCACTGGTGCATTTCGCGCTGGAGGGCGACGTAGGTTTCGATGCCTGTGGCGGCGAGCTGCTCGGCGACGGCTTTTTCGTGGCGAGATGCAGTGATGGCTACAAACCACTTGGCGGCGGTCACGCCTTCGGCGCCGTCAACGCCCGTAGGCACTGCCGCAACGCCGATAATCTGTTGGTTGTCAGACATCTGTTGAATGACTATTATAAGTGTCTCTTTGTGAGAGATACTTTTGTGGGTGCAAAGATACGAATTTTTCCTGAATATTGCACGAGTTGCGACAAAATTTGAAGTGCAGGGCGGTTCCATGTGCGAAGTGTGCCATATTGCAGCACATCACACCACACTGCACTACATCGCATCACAGCACAACGTCTCCGACGTTGATTCATTGGTATGTTAGCACTATAAGCCCCATGTAGCCAACAAGTTGTCAACATGGGGTTACCCACGGAAAAACCTTCTACGAAGGTTTGGCAGGCATATGCTACTGCTACCGAAGCCCCCCATGTAGCCCCCATGTAGCCCCCCCATGTAGCCAACAAGCTGTCAACATGGGGTTACCCATGGAAAAACCTTCTTTGAAGGTTCACGCGAGGATTCTCCGAGAAGTTCCGAGAAGTTCCGGGCGGTTTTCATGGTGGTGTTGGGAAAATTGATTATCTTTGCAAGTTAATGCTACAATGTGATGGAATTTAGACTACAATCGCAATATCAACCCACTGGCGACCAGCCTGAAGCTATACGTCAGCTTGTGGAGGGTGTGAACGAAGGGCGCGCCGCGCAGACTTTGCTCGGTGTCACCGGTTCGGGCAAAACCTTTACGATGGCCAATCTTATAGAGCAGGTCAAGAAGCCGACTTTGATTCTTAGCCACAACAAAACGCTTGCTGCGCAGCTCTACAGCGAGTTCAAGCAGTTTTTCCCCGACAATGCGGTCCAATATTTCGTGTCGTACTACGACTACTATCAGCCTGAGGCCTATATTCCGTCGGTAGACAAATATATAGAGAAGGACTTGATGATTAATGATGAAATCGACCGGTTGCGACTTGCCACCACCTCGGCTCTCTTGTCGGGACGGCGCGATGTTGTCGTGGTGTCGTCGGTGTCGTGTCTCTACGGCATGGGCAATCCGGCAGATTTCAACGAGAATGTCGTGCAGGTGTCGCAAGGCATGAAGATAGGGCGCAATGCTTTTCTGCGCAAGCTTGTTGCGGCGCTCTACAGCCGCAATGAGACCGACTTTGCCCGCGGCACTTTTCGTGTGAAGGGCGACACGGTGGACATCAGGCTGGCGTATGAGGAAATTATTGTGCGTGTGGTGTTCTGGGGCGACGAGATTGAAAAGATTGTAACCATTCATCCCGACGACAACGCCCACTTGGGCACTCACGACAGTTTCAAGATATATCCGGCAAATCTGTTTGTGACATCGCCGGCGCGCCAGGCCTCGGCTTTGGCGCAGATTGCCGTCGACCTTGGAACGCAGGCCGGGAATTTCCGCCGCGAGGCGCGCGAGTTCGAGGCCCAGCGCCTCGAAGAGCGTGTGAACTACGACATGGAGATGATCAAAGAGCTTGGCTACTGTCCGGGCATCGAAAACTATTCTCGCTATTTCGACGGCCGCCGCGCCGGCGAAAGACCGTTCTGTCTTCTCGATTATTTCCCCAAGGATTTTCTCACCATCATCGACGAGAGCCACGTGACGGTGCCGCAGGTGAGGGCCATGTACGGCGGCGACCGCTCGCGCAAGGTGAACCTTGTCAATTACGGCTTCCGCCTGGAGGCCGCGCTCGACAACCGCCCTCTGACTTTCGACGAGTTCGAGAGCCTGACTCCGCAGGTGGTCTATGTGAGCGCGACACCGGCCGACTATGAGCTCGAACGCTGCGAAGGTGTCGTGGTAGAGCAGGTGATACGTCCCACCGGCCTTCTCGATCCGCATATCCGCGTTGAGCCTTCGGCAAACCAGATCGACCGTCTGCTCGAAGAAATACAGCTGAGGATAGAGCGTAACGAGCGCACGCTCGTTACCACTCTTACAAAGCGCATGGCCGAGGAGCTGAACGACTATTTCTTGAAACTTAAAATCAAAACTGCCTATATTCATAGCGATGTGGACACGCTGGACCGCATCAAGATTCTCGACGGTCTGCGTGCCGGAGAGTTCGATGTGCTCATTGGCGTGAACCTCCTCCGCGAAGGCCTGGACCTTCCCGAGGTGTCGCTTGTGGCCATTCTCGATGCCGACAAGGAAGGTTTCCTGCGCAGCCACCGCTCGCTGACGCAGACTGTTGGTCGTGCCGCCCGAAATCTCAACGGCGAGGTGATTATGTTTGCCGACAAAATCACCGAATCGATGCAGCAGACCATCGACGAAACCGAACGCCGCCGCTGCATGCAATTAGCATATAACGAGGCCCACGGCATCACTCCCCAGGCCATTGTCAAGGCCCGCAGCTCGATTGTCGGTCTGGAGAAAGAAGAAGTGGACATGGAGGCCACGGCACACAGCCGGCGATCGGGCGCAAAGCAAAGCCGCGACCGTCAGAAAGCTTCGTTGCCTTATGCCGAAGAATTCTCGACGCATGTCGATGTGGCGGCCGATCCCGTATATGCCTATATGAATGTCGACGAGCTGCAACGCTCCATCAACAAAATGAGGAGCGAGATGCTCAAGGCTGCAAAAGATATGGAATTTATCACTGCGGCCCAGCTGCGCGACCAGATTATCAAACTCGAGAGCAAACTCGAACAACTCAAGGCTGAAGCATGAAAGCGACTATTCCCGACTATAACAAGCTGCGGCCTACCGACTGGCTGCCCACTTCGGTCAAAGAAATGAAAGCCATGGGTTGGGACAGCGTCGACGTGGTGATTTTCAGCGGTGATGCCTACGTGGACCATCCGGCCTTCGGGGCGGCTGTGATTGGCCGCACGCTCCAGGCTGCGGGTTACAAAGTGGCCATCGTGCCTCAGCCCAACTGGCAGGACGACCTTCGCGATTTCCGCAAATTCGGCCGCCCGCGTCTCTTTTTCGGCATAAGTCCCGGCGCAATGGATTCGATGGTGAACCACTATACGGCAGCACGGCGCCGCCGCAGCGATGATGCCTACACTCCCGGCGGCCGTCATGGGGCAAGACCCGACTATCCTTCGGTGGTGTATGCCAAAATTTTGAAGGAACTTTTCCCGGATGTGCCATTGATTGGCGGCGGTATTGAATTTTCGCTCAGGCGTTTGTCGCATTATGACTACTGGCAGGATGCTTTGCGTCCCTCCATTCTTGCCGATTCGCCTGTCGACATGCTTGTCTATGGAATGGGCGAGAAAACAATTGTGGAGCTTGCTGACCGTCTTGCCGCCGGCGAGAAAATTGAAGATATAACGGATGTGCGGCAGACGGCCTTGATGCTCGATGCTTCGGAAGCTCCGGCTGTTGCCGATGAGGCAAACATTGTGCTCGCTCCCTACGATGTGTGCTTGCGCGACAAGCCGCGGCAGGCTGCTAACTTCAAGCACATTGAGCAGCAGAGCAACCGCATGGACGGCGGTGCGACATTGTGGCAGGTGACGGGCAGGAAAGTGGTGAAAGTCAACCCTATGCATCCGGCCATGAGCCAGGGCGAAATTGATGCTTCGTTCGACCTTCCCTACACGCGCCTGCCTCATCCCCGCTACCGCGGCAAGACAATTCCGGCCTATGAGATGATTCGACATTCCATCAACCTGCACCGGGGGTGCTTTGGAGGATGCGCTTTCTGCACCATTTCGGCCCATCAGGGTAAGTTTATTGCTTCGCGTTCCAAGGAGTCTATACTCCGCGAGGCTCGTCAGGTGACAATGATGCCCGACTTCAAGGGGTATATCAGCGACTTGGGCGGCCCATCGGCCAACATGTATGCCATGGGCGGTCTCGACAGGAACAAATGCAGCCGCTGTCTGCGGCCCTCGTGCCTGCATCCGTCGCCGTGTCCCAACCTCAACACCGACCATGGGCCATTGCTGGATATTTACCGCGCCGTCGATGCTCTGCAGGGGGTCAAAAAGTCGTTTGTGGGCAGCGGCGTGCGCTACGACCTGTCGATGCACCCAACGGGCAACAAGGCTGTGGATGCCATGAACCGTGCCTATAATCGCGAGCTCATTGTCAATCATGTGAGCGGACGCCTCAAGGTGGCTCCCGAACACACTTCCGACCAGGTGCTTGAAGTGATGCGCAAGCCTTCGTTCGAACTCTTTGGCAAATTCAAAGAACTTTTCGACACCGAAAATCACCGAGCCGGATTGCGCCAGCAGCTCATTCCATATTTCATATCGTCGCATCCCGGATGTCGCGAAGCCGATATGGCCCAGCTCGCGGTGGAAACGAAAAAACTGAATTTTCATCTTGAGCAGGTGCAGGATTTCACCCCCACGCCCATGACGGTGGCCACCGAAATATATTATAGTGGTGTGCATCCCTACACTGGCAAACCGGTGTTCACTGCCACCACGCCTGCCGATAAACAGACGCAGCGAATGTTCTTCTTCTGGTACGACCCGGAATATCGTGCTCGTATTGTCCGCGAACTCAGGCGCATAGGCCGTTCCGACCTTATCGAAAAGCTATTCGGAAGCCGTCCTCCCCACCGCAGGTGAACGTGCTTGGCCGCATCTTTTTATGCTTATTTTAGAACTATGGACTGCAGAGAAGAAAAAAATTCGTAAATTTGCACTTGATATGCAAGATTCTGCGCCATCTTGCACATTTGTTGCACAAATGGCACGCTTTTTGCACAATGCTCAAAAAGCAAACAAGGATATTATAAATGGAAAACAGCCAAAAGTATACACAGCAAGCACAGGACATAATCAACCGCCTGCGCCTACAGTGCACCAACCATAACAACAGCGTGATAATGCCCGCGCACCTCATGCTCGAGCTTTGCGCCGACGGCACTCCCTCGGCCGCGCTGATGGAGAATCTTGTGGGGCTCGAAGCTCTTGCAAAGCTCCGAAACGAACTCGACCTGGGGCTCTACGAACCCGCTGCAGAAGGCGAATACGATTCGAATTTCTACAACCGTACGGTGACGCTCATCATCAAGCTGGCCATTATCGAAGCCCGGTATATGAAAGCCCAGCTGGTGGATGTGGAACACTTGCTGCTCTCGCTGCTCCATAACAAGGAAGTGCGCAACATGCCGCTGATGGCTCCGTTCTTCAAGGCCGGCATCGACTATGAGGCCGTAGTGCGCATGGTCAAAGGCCGCCGCGACGATGAAGACGAACAGCCTTCGGCTCCGCTTGCATCGGCCGGAGGCGATGATGACGATGTGGCCGACAGCCCGCGCGATTCCGATAGCGTCAAGAGCTCCGCCCAGTCAAAATTCCGTCGCACCGGGCGTGGCGACACCCCCATGCTCGACAAATTCGGCAACGACATGACTAAAGCTGCCGAAGATGGAAAGCTCGACCCCGTTGTGGGGCGTGAAACAGAAATAGAACGTCTTGCTCAGATTCTTTCGCGCCGCAAGAAAAACAACCCTGTGCTCATTGGCGAACCCGGGGTGGGCAAGTCGGCTATAGTAGAAGGTCTGGCTCTGCGCATTTCGCAGCGCAAGGTGTCGCGCATACTCTTCAACAAGCGCGTTGTGGCCCTCGACATGGCTTCGATTGTGGCCGGGACAAAGTACCGCGGCGAATTTGAGGAACGTATCAAAGGCATTCTCAACGAGTTGAGCAAGAACCGTGATATAATTCTTTTCATCGACGAAGTCCACACCATTGTGGGGGCCGGAAACGCTTCCGGATCGATGGATGCCGCAAATATGCTCAAACCGGCGTTGGCTCGAGGCGAAATTCAGTGCATCGGTGCCACAACCCTCGACGAATACCGTGTGAACATCGAAAAAGACGGGGCTCTCGAACGTCGTTTCCAGAAAGTGATGGTGGAACCCACCTCGGCAGAGCAAACCCTCGTAATTCTCAACAATATTAAAGAAAAATACGAGGAACATCACGGAGTTTCTTACACCCCCGAGGCTCTTGAGGCATGCGTCAAGCTCACCGACCGATATGTCAGCGACCGAAATTTCCCCGACAAGGCCATAGATGCAATGGACGAAGCCGGCTCGCGTGTGAAAGTTACACATGTGACCGTGCCTTCCGAGATTGAACAGCTCGAAGCCGAAATTGCCCAAGTTAATGCCGACAAAGTGGCTGCTGCCCAGCGTCATGAATTTGGCCTGGCATCGCAGCTGCGCGACCGCGCCGCTCAATTGAGCGAAAAACTCGACACAATGCGCAAGGAGTGGGACGACACAATGCGCCGAAACCGCGAGGTGGTGGATGCCGATAAGGTGGCCGAAGTTGTGGCCATGATGACCGGAGTGCCGGTGCAGCGCATTGCACAGGCCGAAGGAATGCGTCTCCTCGAAATGGGGCCGACGCTCAAAAAAGCCATTATCGGGCAGGATGACGCTATCAATAAGATTGTTAAGGCAATACAACGCAACCGTCTGGGCTTGAAAGACCCCGCAAAGCCAATAGGCACATTTATGTTCCTTGGCCCTACCGGTGTCGGCAAAACGCACTTGGCCAAGAAACTGGCCGAATTTCTCTTCGACAGCGCAGATACGCTCATTCGTATCGATATGAGCGAATATATGGAGAAATTCAGCGTGTCGCGTCTCATTGGTGCGCCTCCCGGATATGTGGGGTACGAGGAAGGCGGACAGCTCACCGAGCGTGTGCGCCGACATCCCTACTCGGTGGTGCTTCTCGACGAAATCGAAAAGGCTCACCCCGACGTGTTCAATCTCCTGCTGCAGGTGATGGACGAAGGGCGCCTCACCGACAGTCTGGGACGGCACATCGATTTTAAGAACACCATAATAATAATGACCTCGAACATAGGCACGCGCCAGCTCAAGGAATTTGGCAGCGGCGTGGGCTTCAACACTCGCCAGGTCGACCGCGAATACTCCACCAGCGTGCTCACCAAAGCCCTGAACAAAGCATTCTCGCCCGAATTCCTCAATCGAATCGACGATGTGATAATCTTCGAGACCCTCGACCGCGAAGCTATCTTTAAAATCATCGACATCGAGCTGCAAGGCTTCTACAAACGACTGCGGAACTTGGGGTATACCGTTACACTCAGCGACGAAGCCAAGAACTTCATTGCCTCGAAAGGCTGCGATGTGCAGTTCGGGGCACGACCTCTCAAACGTGCAATCCAGAAATATCTCGAAGACGAACTGGCCGAGATTCTTTTGGCCGGAAATGTGCATGAAGGCGACGAGATTATTGTGGGATTCGACACCGACAACCAGAAAATTGTTTCGCAAATTATTTCTTCGGATTCAACACCAAAAATTGAGCAGCCATAAGCCCCATGAGCCAGCAAGCACCACGGCGTCAGTCTGACAACAAAGGACGCCAGCTCCTTATCGTAGGCAGCATCTTTTTAGGAGCCATCCTCTTGGGATGGCTGGTATTCGCCACCGTCAGCGCATCGCGCAGGGCAAAAGCAGCAGAAATTGCCCTTGAGCTGCAACAGCTCGAAACAGCGCAGCGCGACCTCGAACGAGACTATGAGGACCTCAACAACGAGTTTGCCCAGTTTGAAAACTCGCGCAAATATATCACCGACGATTCGGTGAAACGCGACCTCAACGACAAATACGAGGCCGCTCGTCTGCAAGTGGAAAAGCTGCAGCAAGAACTTTCTAACCATAAACGAAAAAGCTCAGCCGAGATTGCAAGCCTCCGCAAGGAAATAGAAACCTTGCGTGCTTTGCTGCGCCACTATGTGGAAGAAATCGACCGTCTGAACAAAGAGAACCAGGAACTACGCTCCGAAAACGAACAAATCAAGAGGCGCAACGACCAGCTCTCGAGCCAGGTGTCGGAAACCACACGCCGCAACGAACAGCTTGCCGAGAGGATGACCCTGGCCGAAAAACTGAATGTTACAGGCCTTAATCTTGTGGGGCTCAACCGCAAAGGTAAGGTACAGAAAAAAGTGTCGAAAGCCACTCAGCTGCGTCTCACATTCACAATTCCTCAAAACAACAGCACGCCCGTTGGTGAGAAAACAATCTATCTGCGCATCACTTCGCCTTCGGGCCAGCTTCTCGGCAGCGGCGGAACTTTCCGATTCGAGGATGTAGATCTCGAATTCACAGCCCGCAAAAATATTGAATATGCAGGCGAGGAAATGCTGGGAGTAACAATGTTCTACGATGTCAACACACCGCTTATCGCAGGTGAATATACTGTCGAACTTTTTGCCGACAACTTCCGCCTCAAAAGTCAGAAGGTCGCTCTTCGGTAATGCAGATTGTTGAATACATATACGATTCAGTCCAAAGCGTCGAAGTCAATACTATAGGGTCGATATACAAACTGATTCTGAGTATGCTCCTTGGCGCTATGGTCGGCTATGAACGCAAGCTCAAAGGCCAGTCGGCCGGCGTGCGCACCTTCTCGCTCATTGCAATGGGGGCTACGCTTGCCATGCTTCTGTCCATCTATGTGCCACAGGAATATATGGGCCTCAAAAACGGCGACCCCGGGCGTATTGCGGCGCAAGTCATCACAGGCATCGGATTCCTTGGCGCAGGAGCCATCATACAGATGAAAGGTTCGGTGCGAGGTCTCACCACAGCTGCCGGTATATGGATGGTGGCTATAATCGGCATGGCAGTGGGGCTGGGACTTTACTTGCTGTCCATTGTAGCCTCCTTGCTCATTCTGTTCATCCTTGTCCAGTTGGAAAGAATTGAACAACGCCTGAGCCGTGGTTCGCAGTCGAGAATCATCAGAATACGCACTGCCGATATTCTGCGCAATATTGAAGACTATCGTCGTGTGCTCGATAATAACAACATCCATCTGAGCAGCTTCTATGTGGACTACGACTATGAATGCATGGAGACTCGCCTTAACCTCGTTGTGCTTCTGCGCGATAACATTGATTATATCAGCCTGTTCGCAGACTTTGAGCACCTGCATCCGACAAAATCAATAACCCTTGCCAATCAATTGAGCATTTAAATAACGGTTTATTCCATGAATGTAGAAGGACTGATTTCCGATCTTGCTTTCATCTTGCTGATGGGAGCCGTTGTCACGGTTCTGTTCAAATGGATTAAACAGCCGGTGGTGCTGGGATATATTGTTGCCGGCTTTTTGGCAAGCCCGCACTTTGAATATCTGCCGTCGGTAACGTCGGAGGAGAATATCGATTTCTGGGCTCAGATAGGCATTGTCGTTCTTCTTTTCTCTCTCGGTTTGGAATTCAGCTTTCGCAAGCTTCTAAATTCGGGCGGCTCGGCTGTGGTAACGGCTCTGATTATTGTTGTAGGAATGATGTGTGCCGGCTTTGCCGTGGGGCATCTGCTTCATTACAATTCCATCAATTGCCTTTTCCTGGGCGGAATGCTTTCGATGTCGTCCACCACCATCATCATCAAAGCTTTTACCGACATGGGTTTGAGACAAAAGAAATTTGCCTCTATGGTGCTTGCCGTGCTCATTGTCGAAGACCTCTTTGCGGTGTTGATGATGGTGTTGCTGTCGTCTATTGCAATCAACAAAAGCGTCGAAGGCTCAGAACTGGTCTATAGTGTCGGAAAACTTGTTTTCTTCCTTATTATATGGATACTTGTCGGGGTTTATGTCCTTCCCTCGCTGCTGGGGCGCATACGCAACTATCTCAATAATGAAACACTGTTGATAGTCAGCATGGGCCTGTGTCTTGGCATGGCCGTATTCTCCGTCTACTGCGGCTTTTCGCTCGCTCTCGGGGCCTTTGTCATGGGTTCAGTACTTGCCGGCACTTCCTATGCCGAACGGATAGAGCACGTCGTGACACCGGTCAAAGACCTTTTCGGCGCCGTATTCTTCATTTCTGTGGGAATGATGGTTCAGCCCGCAATCCTTGCCACATACTGGATGCCTGTAATTCTGTTGTCGATGGTGGTGATTTCCGGCATGATTATTTTTGGGACAACAGGGATGCTCGTAACAGGTCAGTCGTTGAGAGTTGCGATTCAGTCGGGATTCTCGCTCACCCAGATTGGCGAGTTTGCATTTATCATTGCCACTCTGGGCATGTCGCTGGGAGTGCTCGATTCGACAATCTATCCCATTGTGGTGGCAGTGTCTGTGATTACCACATTCACAACGCCATATTTCATCAAGCTGTCGCAGCCGGCCTATGATTATGTGGAACGTCACCTGCCGCGACGCCTCAATTTCCTCATCAACCGATACCAGCAGGAGGCAGACCGAAGTGAGGCCGAAGGTCGGCCTTGGGGCAAAATTCTCAAGCGTTATGTATGGCGAACGGTGCTCTATTCAATAGTGCTAATTGCCATCCATCTGCTCTCCATGCAGTACCTGATGCCATATTTGTCCGAGCTCGTAGGAGCTTGGAGCAAGTTTGTTGGAGTGGCCGTCACCTTGCTTGTCATGGCTCCGTTCCTGATAGCACTGATGATTCCCATATCGCATATGCCGGGCATCCCCGATACTTCGACACGTATTCCGCGTTTGGTGATGATGATTTTTCGATTCCTGATTGCCTTGTTTTTTGTCGTTCGAACATTTATCGACATATATTCGACACGTGCAGGCCTCGGAGTTGTTATTTCGGTGGCCGTGCTTCTGGGCTTGTATTTTTCGCGTCGAATACGCACCAGCATGAGTCGCATAGAAAGCAAATTTCTCGACAATCTCAACGAGCGCGAATTGCGCCGCAGCGGAAAGAAAAACACCGTGGTGCACGACCTGCATCAGGCATATGTGCAAGTGGGAACTGCCAGCCCGTTTGTGGGCGAGCGACTGATGGATTCAAATCTTCGCCATAAATACGGGGTCAATGTCGTTGGCATACAGCGAGGCAACATCTACATCCCCATTCCTAACGGACGAACAAGGCTATATCCCGGCGACACAATCAGTGTAATCGGTACCGACGACCAGATAGAATCCCTCCTTCCCGATATAGAGGCTATGCTGCCGGAAACAGACAGCCCCATCGCTCCATCGCAAATCAAACTAACCAGTATACTTCTCACCCCCGAATCGCCTCTGATTTCGAAAACACCGCAGTCGACATCGCTGCGCGATACCTACAACGCTCTCGTTGTGGCCGTCGACCGTGGCGGCGAACACATCGATTCACGACCCGACCTTGTCTTCGAGCCGGGCGACATTGTGTGGATGGTGGGACGACCTTCCGAACTTAACAAACTTAAATAATATGCAAAGCGGACGATATGACATGCGCGGCGTTTCTGCCTCCAAAGAGGATGTTCACAACGCTATCAAAAACATTGACAAAGGTCTCTTTCCCGGTGCCTTCTGCAAAATAGTGCCCGACTATCTGGGCGGCGACGACGATTGGTGCAATATTATGCATGCCGACGGCGCTGGCACAAAGTCGGCCCTCGCCTATGCATACTGGAAAGAAACAGGCGACCTCGGCGTGTGGAAAGGCATAGCCCAGGATGCTCTGATTATGAACATCGATGACCTGCTGTGTGTAGGCGCAACCGACAACATACTTCTTTCGTCGACAATCGGTCGCAACAAGAGACTGGTGCCCGGCGAAGTAATCGCCGCCATAATTAACGGCACAGAAGAACTCCTCGAAGAACTTCGCAAACACGGAGTGAACATATTCTCCACAGGCGGCGAGACTGCCGATGTAGGCGATTTGGTGCGCACCATCATTGTCGACAGCACTGTAACATGTCGCATGCGTCGGGCCGATGTGATTGACAACAGCAACATTGCTGCTGGAGATGTGATTGTGGGCCTTGCATCATATGGCAAAGCTGCCTATGAAAACGAATATAACGGCGGCATGGGCAGCAACGGCCTCACATCGGCTCGTCACGACGTTTTCTCCAAAAGTGTTGCCGAGAAATACCCCGAAACATACGACCACGGCGTGCCTCAGGAACTCGTCTACTGCGGCACCAAAGGACTCACCGACGAGGTGGACGGAGCACCTCTATGCGCAGGCAAACTTGTGCTGTCGCCAACTCGCACCTATGCACCTGTGATCAAAGCCGTCCTCGACGTGCTGCGCCCACAGATTCACGGCATGATTCATTGCTCGGGCGGAGCACAGACCAAGGTGATGAACTTTGTGGGCAACGTCCACGTTATTAAAGATAACCTATTCCCCGTGCCGCCGCTATTCGAGCTCATTGCCCGCGAATCCGGCACCGAAGCTCGCGAAATGTACAAGGTGTTCAACATGGGTCACCGCATGGAAATATACTGCAAGCCTGAGTATGCACCCGGCATTGTCGACATTGCAAAACAGTTCGACGTTGAAGCTCAAGTAATCGGCCGCGTGGAAGAAGCCTCAACAAAAAAACTCACTATTGTCTCGCCCCTGGGAACATTCGACTACTAAAGGACGACGGCGATAGCAAAACAAAGCATGCCATGCGTCCAGCGCTTTTGTCTCTCATCGCTCCATCTGTCATTGCAGCGGCTGTACTCCCTCCGCTGTCCTCTTGCTCTACGGCATCGTCGAAGGTGAATCACAACGAACTGCCCGATACATTGAAAGTCGTAACCCTCTATGGGCCAACATCGTACTTTATATATCGCGATGAACCCATGGGTTACGACTATACACTTGTCGACAGTCTTGCACGCCAGAAAGGAATGGTGCTTGACCTAAAGGTGGCCAACACCTTGTCCCAAGCCATGGACATGCTCGATTCCGGAAATGTCGACCTTATTGCTTATGATGTGCCGATCACAGAGCACTACCTTAAATACGTGGTGCCATGCGGCCCCGAAATGCTCACACGTCAAGTGCTTGTGCAGCAGAAAGAGCAGGGGAGACCGGTCATATCCGACATTACACAGCTCGTAGGCAAGGATGTATATGTGGAGAAAGACAGTAAATATTTGCGACGCATGCACAACCTCAACGAGGAGTTGGGCGGTGGCATCAACATATTCGAAGTCGATGCTGATTCGCTAATCACAGAAGACCTTATCCAGATGGTGTCAGAAAACAAAATACCTCTCACTGTCGTGGACAGCCACATCGCAGCTCTAAACCGCACATATTTCCCAAATCTGGACATAGATATGCATGTGAGCCTGGAACAACGGTCGTCGTGGGCCGTGGCTGAGAACATGGCATGGCTCGCCGATTCCATAAATGCATGGTTTGCCCAGGCTTCACCACAAAGAACAAACAAACAACTCCTCAAGCAATATTTCGAACAGGCTAAATCTCATCCGACTGTCAAATTCGACTTCGACAAAGGATATATATCGAACTACGATAACATTTTCAAAAAATATGCCCACACAATAGGGTGGGACTGGCGCCTGATGGCAGCGCAGGCCTTTGTAGAAAGCCGTTTCAAACCAAATGCCCGCTCCTGGGTGGGTGCAAGAGGTCTTATGCAGATAATGCCTTCGACGGCTCGTGGATATAAAACAAACGTAAAAGACCTCGTCAAGCCCGATGTCAGCGTCCGTGTGGCAACCCAGCTAATCAAAGACCTTGACCGATACCTGAAACCTTTTGTTCCCAACGATAAAGAACGTATCAAATTCACCATCGCTGCCTACAATGTTGGCATAGCACACGTCTACGATGCCATTGCGCTCGCAAAAAAATATGGCTACGACCCTCAGGTGTGGGACAATAACGTTGAGAAAGCAATACTGATGAAAATGAATCCTAAATATTATAACGATCCAGTGGTCAAATATGGATATTGCCGTGGAACCGAAACCGTCAAATACGTCAAAGGAATAACAGACTTCTACGAGCACGCCCGTAGGGTTATCAACGCTTAATTTATTCATCATTAAAACATTTTCTATGAGAAAAAAAATCTTCCGCAAAGCTCTCGCAGCTCTTCTGTGCGCATCTATGCTCACCGCAACATCATGCATAGGCCAGTTCCGTCTAACTAACCGCCTGCTGGGCTGGAACCAGACTATAGGCAACAAATTCGTTAACGAGCTCGTGTTCTTTGCCTTTTGGATACTTCCTGTCTACGAAGTGTCTGCATTGGCCGACATCTTGGTCCTTAACAGCATCGAATTCTGGAGCGGAACTAACCCTATGGCAAAAGGCGACAAAATTATTGACGGCAGCGACGGCAAATATCTCGTCCGTTGCGACGGAAAAGGATACGACATCGAAAGCCTTACCGATGGCAGCTCCGTACGCCTCGATTTTAATGCGCAAACTTCCACTTGGTCCTACACCATCGACAACGAAACACGCACCCTCTTCACAATTGTCGACCAAAATCACATACAGCTCCCCATCGACAACCAAAACAATATGCGCACATACGAACTTTCTGCCCTTGGTGTGCAGCAATATCAGAATGCTGTAACAAGCTCATTTACAGCTGCTCGCTGATTCGGGCGCTGATTTTGTTCAAAAAAATCAAAAAAAGTTGTCCAAAAATTTGCTCAATCAAAAAAAAGTGCCTAACTTTGCATCGCAAAAGCAAAGAAGGTGCCATAGCTCAGTTGGTAGAGCAAAGGACTGAAAATCCTTGTGTCC
>CAJUAR010000012.1 GCA_910584495.1 uncultured Muribaculaceae bacterium | reverse complement strand
CGCGTAACAATTAAATCGGTTCGAGCAAACGGATTGGCTGCGAATTTGAGGTAAAGTCAATTTCAAAAGGAAGACTTATTTCTTAATCAATGTAGTCACGGCATTGATAAAATCCTCGGCAAGAGGTCGCATTTCATCGAGTGTTTCTTTGTCGCAGAACGAGAAATCGTCATAGTCGTTGTTCATGCGCAAGTCGAAGAGTTTAAAAAAAGTTTTTGCATAGCTTCTGTCCAGCAGACCTTTTTTCACAAAATGAAACGACAGCATGGTTTTAACACCGGCATGAGTTTGTGCTTCGAGTCCATTTTCAATCATGAGAGCGACAGCGCTATAGAAGCATGCGTAGTATAAACGGCAAACCGCTGTGCTGTAGAAGCCTCCGGCAATGAGATAGTCAACCTCGGCAAGAGTCTCTCTGCTCCTCGTTAGACGGTAGTCGACTATTGCTTTTCTTGTTTCGTCGTCAAGAGACTGTTTCATAACACTATGCCTTCATTTTCCACATTTATTGAGAAAACCGATTTGCGTTTTTCCCAGATGCTCTTGATTAGAACCAGCGGTGATATGCGGATGCCATCGTCTATCTCAATATCATAGAGAGAATCTGCAATTTCCGATCTGCGACGTACGAAATCATGACCCGTATACGAGTCAGGCAGAAGAATCAGAAGATCAATGTCGGACGACAGGCCGGCAGTTCCTCTTGCCTGAGAGCCAAAAAGAATTGTGCGGGCTTCTGGGAAAAAGTCGCGCATCATTGCTGATATTTTCTTTATGACTTCGGTGTGCTGCATGCAGTAGGTCGTTGATTTTGCAAAGATAACAAATTATTTTGTCCTGTCGTTTGTCCGACAAAGCTTTTTTTCAGACCGGGCCGAAAAACGTATCCCTATGATTGGAGTTCCCCATGCCAACCGTCAAATCACACCTCCGCAGAAGGTTTTGCCGTGTATAACCCCATGCCGGCAACTTGTTGACTACATGGGGTATATCGTCAATAGATAAGCACTGGAAGTGCGCTGTTCCTACACCCCCCTGCGCAGCCGGGGGATACGCACCGCCCTCTCATCGACGCAACAAGCCGCAGGGCGTGCGCTGTTGCGAGTGGCGATAGCCTGAGGGTGTGATGGAACAGAGCCGAAGGCCCCTTGCACATTGTTGTTGACTACATGGGGGATAGGAAGACGTTGCGCTGTGGTGCGGCAAGTATCTTTGCAGTGTATATTTTTCAATTTTGGAAAATGTGAAAATCCGAAGCATCAATTCAGTTAATGTAAATTTGTGATTGTGGTGCTGTGGATTCTCTCACAGAGCTGGCGAGCTTGTTGAATAAGCTGTTCGCCCTGCATAGGCTCGATTGTGAAAATATTTTGGTAATCAGCTTTTTCGCGCATTGTCTGCAGCCTGCTGTATAAGATGCCGTCTTCTCGTGAAAACTTGCCGGTTAATACATAATGTCGACCAAACTGCGATGATGTTCCTTTGTGTGTGTTTGATTTTATGCCATCGGCAAGCATCATTGCTGTAACTGCGTGGAACACAGAGTAGTATAGGCGGTTGGCTACAAGATCCCAATAATCCATTTCGGCATTACGAAGAGCTTGCTCCATGTTGCGGTTCGATTTTTCGAGCAGCAACTCAACTGTGATTTTAAGTTGATCTGGAGTCATAATAGAATTGCATCGGCAGTAACGTTATGGTAGAATAAGGTGTCGCGCTGTGCATCCCATTGCGAGCGGGTGTAATGAAGCGGGGTTATCTGTGCTCCCAGACGCCATCCTATTTCCATGAAAGGGAATGAGAATTTTGTAAATTCGTCATCGGCTGAATTGTCATCGTCGGTTATCACAAGAAGGTCCCAGTCGGACTGGCTTCGGGCATCGCCTCGCGCTTGCGAGCCATAGAGATAGACACTGCCACCCCCATTGCCAAACATTTGCTTGACAAGCAGGGAAATTTCGTGTAGTATCTTGTCTCTCCGTCTCATGACTTTGCAAAGATAACAAATTATTTTGTCCTGTCGTTTGTCCGACAAAGCTTTTTTTCAGACCGGGTCGAAAAACGTATCCTTATGATTGGAGTTCCTCATGCCAACCGTCAAATCACACCTTCGCAGAAGGTTTTGCCGTGTATAACCCCATGCCGGCAACTTGTTGACTACATGGTGCGGCCCATACCGTCAAATCACACCTTCGTAGAAGGTGTTGCCGTGTATAACCCCATGTTGGCAACATGTTGACTACATGGGGTATAAGTCTCCCCGCAAAGGCCAACGTCGGAGACGTTGCGCTGTGGTGTGTAATTGAACTTGTCGTTTGGAATATCTTTGAATTTCAATGAATCATCGCGGAGAGTGTACGAATCTATAAAACGCTGAATCACCGACCGTTGTAGAACAATCTGCATATTGTCGTTGAGATTTCTAAGACGGATGAGCTGGTTGAATTGAAAAAGACCCAAATCTACAAGAAGTTTGGCAATCAACTCGTCGGCATAGGATGATGATATAACGTTTACATTCTCAAAATCCAAGATTATGTTCTTCGGTTCCTCGTTGAGAATATTCATAATGCGGTTCTTCAGTTTCAGTGCCGCCTGACGAGTCCCCGTCCCGTCGCCCATTTCTTTTATTTTGAAAAAAATATTCCCGCGCTCATCCTCCAGATTCTCAATCCTTAGATTCACCGGTTTGTAGTCAATATTTTTGAAAGTCAACACCTTGGCTACATCCATCTCTGTCGAGTAGTCGACAAAGAAGTCTATACAAGTATGGCTGTTGAGATTTTTGTAAGATACAATGCCGTCATACGTTTTAGGCACTTTGCCGATATAGAGGTATGAGCCCTCGCCCGACGTTATCGAAAGCTTTCCGTCGCCTTGATTTACGAGCGAATGAAGCCCGAACAGACCGTTGCCTTGTCCTTTGTCCTTGTCGCTGGTAACATTCTCTTGTATTGCGAGTTTTATGGCCTCTACCTGCGATTTGGGATGATACCTCTCGCTGTCCCTGAACGAATCTTTGATGCCGATGCCGGTGTCATAGACACAGAAGGCAATATGTTTCGACTTCCGATGAAGTTGTGCCATTATATACCCCTCAGAAACTCCCGAATGATTGAGCACATTGTCCATCACCTCGTTGAGCGACCATGATGCAAGATATGTCACACCTTTTGGAAACACCTCACATTGTTCAAGCTCATTAAAGATAGCTTCATTGAGCGAGTAAATATTGTTGGCATCAAATTTCCATACCGAGTTAAGGACGGCCTCGCCACCTCCGGGAACGAAAAGACTGGGTTTGAACGAATTGGAGATAGTGCTGAACGACCAATTCCTAACCCTTACAGAAACACCGTCTCTTTTGAGGGCATCAATCAAGCCCGTAAGAGGCACAATGACCGACGGAAAGAATTGACGCGTCACTCTCGAAAAATCGAGAACAAGCTCCTTCGCCCCCTTGCCGATCAGCACATTAAGCTTCTCGACAAACTCCGCCACCACCTTATGGTGGTTCAAATAATTGAACCAAAACACATTCCCCACGCAGTCGACATTCACAAGCCGTTTACGTTTAGGCTTATGGCGTTTGTCTGAGTATGATGGTGTAAAAGTCATGGCAATGGAAAGAAACTATTTTGTATGTAATCTTTATCGGGAATTAAGCAAAGACCGGCATTATCGTCGCTACGAGTAAGATGTCATTTTTTGATAGTTACTGAACTTTTGTCAGTTTGGTTATTGGTCGATATCCGAGTTATCTTTATCGTAATAATATTTCTTTACTAACTCGTGTTCCAAATATTTTGAATCGCTTTGCTTGGTGGATCCAATGATTTTTGCCGGACTACCAACAGCTATAGAATAATCGGGTAAATCATGCGTAATAACTGAGTTAACGCCAATAACGCACCCTTTTCCAATTCTAACACCTGGCATTATGAAACTTCCTCCACCAATAAAAGAATATCGTCCAATCGTAGTGGCTTTAGCTATATATCCGATACGATTAGGGGCATCATATTCCATGAAATGATACCCCATTAGTCGTATTGAATTGTGTGTTGAATGGGAAAGTATGCATGAGCCGTATCCAATCTGGCAACCTTCGCCAATTGATACTCCTCCGGCGGCATCAATTCTTACATAGTGGTTAATCCAAACATTATCTTCAATATGGAGATTTTCTTTATCAGTTATAACGGCAGTAGATGCTATGCGGCAGCGTTTTAGAAATTTCCGGTCAGTTTTGTTATAGTAACCATAAACCATAAAAATCCCACCAATCATTTTTCTAATAACACTCAGATAATGAATAACATAGAAAAGAGGTGAAAAGTAAATTCTACTTTTTAAACTCATGATATAATGTATCTCCTTTTAACACAATACAAATTTGAATACTTCACATAATTTTTGTTCAATTATACCGATATCAAATTCTTTGATTTTTTCTCGATTATATTCGCTCATGGCAATTCTTGACTCAATATTTCCTTTGAGTTTGTTGATAGCGTTTGAGTATCCGAGCGCTTCTGTTGGGTTAATTAAGAAGCCTCCTTTTCCATTTTCTATCAGATCTTTATTCCCGCGAATGTTTGAGACAATACATGGTAGGCCTGCGGCCATAGCTTCCATTGTAGATCTTGGAAGGCCTTCTCTTTTGGAAGCCATGATAAAGGCATCAGAAGCATAAAGCAATTCTTTAATATCTTTTCGGTAACCTAAAAAGTGACATCTTGACTCTAATCCTTTTTCCTTAGCCAAGGTAATTAATTTTTGCTTAAGGGGACCTTGACCACAAATTAAAAGGTGGCAATCATCGGGAGTAGTTTGTAACGATGAAATTATAGTTGCTGTGTTTTTATTATCATTTAAATCGCCTATTGAAATCAACACAAAATCATCAGAAGTAAACCCCATATTTTGTCGCTTCTTAATTCTCTCATCAAGGGATTTAGGTGTGAATGATAATAAATTTATACCAACTCCAGGAATAAATACGGATTTACCGCCTTTTTTCAATCTAAATTTTTTTGATGTTTCAAAATCTTCTTGATTAATTGTAATGAGAATATCGGTATAATGGGCAAGCCACATTTCAATCCATTTCAAAATGGTGCGATTAAATAATGGTGCGCCTTTGAAGAAATGAAAGCCATGGGCTGTGTATATTACTTTTTTGTTGAATCTTCTGCCAGCAAGTCTACCGACAACACCTCCGATAGGTGTGTTACAATGGATTATTTCTATTTGAGGATTGGCTTTCAGATAGTTACAAAGATTTTTATATGCAAGCCAATTATCGCGAAGCGCAAATATATTTCTATATGAATGCTGATTATAAAATTTCAAATCATAGCCAATTCCTTTAATCTTCTCTGGATGACTACGATTGATGCCCATGTGTAGCTCCCAGCCCATTTCATTGGCGGCCCAAATTGAAGCCTTTGAGAAAGAACCCGGACAAATCGGCTCCAAGGAATTCATAATTTCAGGGCTGGACTTTGTCCCATTAGATATGAATAAGAATCCTATGTTACTCATAATAATCGCAAGATACAAGTAGTATATTTAGCCTATGTGAATTAAAATAGAGGATTTGATATCCTTCATAAAATTTGGCTTTCAACCGATAAATCTTTCGACAATTCGTCGACACGCTTTGCCATCTCCATAAGGATTGACAGCTTGAGACATTTCATCGTAATATTTTGAATTATCAAGTAATGCTGAAACTTCGTTGACTATCTTTTCGTAATCAGTACCGACAAGCTTTACAGTACCTGCTTCAAGAGCTTCGGGTCGTTCTGTAGTGTCACGCATTACAAGAACCGGTTTGCCCAGACCAGGAGCTTCTTCCTGAATGCCTCCACTATCGGTAAGTACTATATTGGATTTCTCCATGAGATAGACGAAAGAGAGATATTCGAGGGGCTCAATGAAGAACATGTTCCCAAGGCCTTCGAGATTAGTGCCAAATACTTCATGAATCGGTTTGCGGACGTTTGGATTCAAGTGCATAGGATAGACAAAATCTACTTCTGGATATTTCTCAGTCAGTGATTTAATAGCTTTGCACATTGCAATGAAACCATCGCCGAAGTTTTCGCGTCGGTGCCCAGTTATGAGAACAAGTTTTTTGCCATTGTCAGCACGACCGCTATCATATCCGGCTTTTGCCAGTGCAGTTTTCAACTCGTCATTAAGCGATGGTGTATTCTTTATTTTTTCTACAACCCAATAAAGAGCATCAATTACAGTGTTGCCTGTAACTGTAATCTTATTTTCTGCAATGCCTTCTGCAAGCAGATTTGCACGGCTTAAAGGAGTTGGGGCAAAATCGTATTCGGCGATGCGTCCAGTAATTTGACGGTTCATTTCCTCTGGCCAAGGAGAATAAATATTGTAGGTTCTAAGGCCTGCTTCCACATGTCCTACAGGAATCTGCTGATAGAATGCAGCAAGAGCAGCCGCAGTTGAAGTAGTTGTATCGCCGTGAACAAGAACTACATCTGGCTGAGCTTCCTTAAGTACATCGCGCATACCGGTCAGAACCCGCGCTGTTACATCGTAGAGATCCTGACCCTGCTTCATGATGTTGAGGTCAAAATCTGGAACGATATTGAAAAGGTCAAGGACTTGATCCAGCATCTGTCTATGCTGTCCGGTAACTGCTACAATCGTTTCAAATTCATTGGGGTATTTTTGAAACTCTTTTACCAAGGGAGCCATTTTTATTGCCTCTGGACGAGTTCCAAAAACAAGCATTATCTTTTTCATTGTTGTTAATATGTTTCTAAATTCCAAACACGCTTAAGCAGATGTTCAAATTGGTCAATACCAATCTGTTGTAAACTGCTATTTTGTGGTGTAATCTTTTTGTCTAATGCAATTTTAAGCATGCTTTCTATTCCAGTTTCATTATTATCGCATACGATACCATGTTCTGTGCCAATTATCTCATCGGCTGAAAGAGTTCGAGTAGTTAGTACTGGCACATTCAACGCTATGGCTTCATCATATACTATTGGAGCCGCTTCATGTAATGACGGAAGAAAGAGATATGATGCATTTTTCAAGAAACGGTAAGGATTGTTTTGGGCACCTTCCAGATAAACGACTCTTTCAAGTCCGTTTTCAATGACCATACTCCTAAGCTCCCTAAATAATGGACCATCACCAACTATATGCCATTCAAAATCATAACCTTCTACATGGAGTTTCTTTATTATTGGAATACAACGGAGGAGACCTTTTTCGGAACTGATTCTCGCTATAGTAACAATGGCCGTTTTGCTATATTTGATTGGATTATCATTCGATTTACTTATGATATCGATTGCGGAAAAAGAGTTTCTGACAGTGGAAACCTTTGTTGCTATTTGAGGTATAATCTTTTTAATTACATTACCTACACTGTCAGAAACTGCAGCAATAGCATCAAATCGTTTATACAAATTCCTGTTTAGCAATGTATTGCCGCCATAGGCGCTAAAGTCACAATGAAGAAAAGTGATTTTTTTATCAGCAATTACACATGATAGTACAATCTCATTGACAAGTCCACAAAATTGTTTGTCATGAAGTGGTTGAGAATAGCTAATTGCGTAATCATATTTATTCTCCAGTTTCCCAATACGCCAACAAATATATTTAGAGGGCATTGCTTTCCCAAACAATTTTGTAACGGCAGATAATAAGTTTCTCAAGAGATAAAAACGATATCCAATTTTACGACATTCCTTGGCATTGAGATCTGTGATTTTCGCATAGTCTGATGGACAAATAATTCCAATGGTCTCAGGAACTTCAGCTAAAAATGGGCCTACCGGATTACAGCAATATAATGAAACCTTATGGGAAGTCTTTGATAGAGCTCTTAGCAATTCCAAAAGAGATTTTTGGATGCCACCCAAGTTCATATTGCTGATTACAAAGATAATATTTGCCATACCTAGAGAGGATTTAATATAAATTCATATCCCTCAGTTTTTTGCATATAATCTTCGTATATGCTTCTGCATTATAATAATCGGCAAAAACTCCTTCACATTTCTTCTTAACAGAATTAGAATCAACTTTTTTATTCATTGACTCCAATATGGTGGTAACTCCACCTTGTAAGTTGTCAATGTCACAGATAATGCCTATACCTCTTGCTTTATCGAATTCGGCAAAAGATTTTAAAGCAGAGCTGTAAATTGGAATGATTCCGTTAGAAAGATAATTGGAGAACTTGGTTGGGGTTGCTACGTTATTAACAGTACAATCCTTACGCAAGACAAAGCCATACTTTACGCTTTTTAATCTTTCGGACAGTTCATCTTTATCTACATAATCCACTACACAATTTTTTATTTTGTAGCGCGAAATCATCTCTTTTGCCTTTTCTTTCTGAAAGGTATAGACAAATAATCTGACATTATTTGATGATTGTTCTTCAATCATTGAATACAATCGAAGAGTGTCTTCAAAACACTGCCATTCATGTAAACTCCCTACATAAGCAAATGTATTTGAATCATATTTTGATTGCGTAAAAGCTGATTCTGTGATTTTGAGTTCATTGAAGCAAGGCATAACTATTGTTTTATCCCTCAAATTCAATTTGTATTTGCTCTCATAGTGTCTTAACATTGCATCAGATACCATAAGAAGCATTTTGCTATGTTTCAAGACATAATGTTCAAGCCTGTTCCATACCCACAGACGTAACCGACTATGATTTCTCATATACGACTCTTCCGGCGTAACTCCTTGCATCCATACAATTTGCTTTCTGAACCCTTTCAGGAAATATCTTATAGATGCATTAATAGTGTCTGAAACAATTATTGTATCTTTGCTACGGGGATTATTTCCCATAACGACATTTTCGACTGTAGATCCGGTCATTTCGCATGCTCTACGAACAATGTTCATATATGCCCCCGTTACCGAACTGTCGTTCTTACCTTTATTTTCAACTATAAAGCTAAACATTGGCTATTATATAAATTACTAAACTTGTGCAATAAGAGAAGCACTTAACGCCCTAATATCTTTTTAATGCGGTTCTTTAATGGATAAAATCTCCCCCATATAGCATAAAGTGCATTCTGAAGGCCTTTGTCCAAATATACATTCCAAAATAGATCTCTTCGAGGATTTGGCGTACTAGAACACTTCATAGGAGGTTGCAATACATCATTTACGTCCACTTCCTCAAGTATAATCTCATTTTTAATAGCGTTTAGTGCCTCTTTCCCTTTCTCAGTATTAATTAATACTAGGGATACGCCCTCATTACTGCCAAAATCAGGCTTTATTTTGTCAATTCCACGGCAATCAGCTATGGTGATATCGCCCGGCCTATTCAGATTAGTAAATTTGCAATTATGGCATGAAGGCCTTGTGGCCAATCGACTATAGTAAATTGATGGCCATAATTCTGTTGACTGTTCCTTGCCATTTTCAAAAAAGGCGATTTCACGATGCTCATGCCACGTCCAGCGCTTGGGGCGGAATTGATATCGTGTTATTCTAGAGTGAGCTTTTCTCTCCAGAAGATTGAAATAGTCTTTGAGAATTTTTGGTGAAGGAACTCCATGACAAACTAAATCTACACATATAAGATTATCAGTCTTTTCCTTGAGAAAAAGTTTTAAACCTTCTATTTGACATGGTGTACCTGTGAACAATACACATTTTCCGGCTTGTAGGTCTTGCCTAATAAGAGAAAAAATTCCCCCAATATCACTTTGAACATATTTAGACCCTCTCATTTCATCACGGCCTATCGAATCAACTGCCCTAATATGTCTTACAACCATATTCTCATCAAAGGCAGCTCCATATATAACGCCTCCTTTATCCAGAATTTTATCGGATAATGCAGTGAAAATACCTCCTGAGGTACTATTCATAAGAATAGTATCGTCCTTGTGCTTCATTGCATAAGCAGCTCTTATATTATTCAGAGCTATAGTTGATTTTTCACGGGCTATGACGGGGCAAGTTTTTATACACACACTGCATGATATACATCTATCCTCATTGACATTGGGATATCTGAAGCCTTCAATGTCCTCAACCATAGTTATGGCATCTTTGGGACAGATGGATGAACAGGCTGTACATCCGCAGCATTCTTTTATAGCCAAGTATTTATTAATGTTTTCTTTCACGATTAATCATATTTGCAACTCTGCTGATAGAGTCCTTGAACAATTTTTTATCAAAAATATAACTTGAGATAGAAGTAACAGCCATTGCATAAATTGCATATAGAAGCGCTACGCCTGTCCATTGCGCATAATTATCTGTAGCAGGCATAAAAAAGAATGATGGTACAAATATTATCCCTATATTTACCAGTACAACAAACATTCTCTTTATTGAATTCCAAGTCGGCAGATGTGTTATATTCTTAGGAATAAAGATTAACATGTCAATAATTCTGTAAAAATTGGAAACGCAAGAACCAAGTATTATTCCAATCATTCCAAATTTTAATCCAAGTAAAGTACTTGCGACAATAATAATCAATGCTTGTAAAGTAACACGCCAACGGGTTTCCTTATACATGCCTGCCGAAATGATAAGCATGCTTTGGGGTGTTTTAATATTATAAAGCAATCCATTTAGTACGATGACGGCACCTAATAGGGGATAATAATAATTTACTTCACTTATACCATTAGTATAAATAGAAATAAATGGCATTATCAGGACTAATGTCAGACCGTATATAACAGAAAGTATCCAGTAATATATTACTTCAAATTCAGATACAGTTTTTTTTAAATTTTCACTCTCATTCTTTGCTATCATATCCCCGAATCCAGCTGGCAATCCGGATATAAAAACTCCTAATATCCCATTAATCCCAGCTATGACCATATTATATACTGAATAAATACTAACCCAGACAAGATTTAATAATATGGTCGCCAAAATAGTTGGAGCGCCAACTTGAATCATTCCGAGAATTTGCTGGTATATGACATCATACCTTTTATTCAGGGCCGACTTATCCGGACTGGCATTCTTGTCAAGAAATCCGTATTGTTTTCTCGCGTAAGCTAAAATTAATATTGCTTTTATTACAGGAGAAATTGCAACGATAAGAAATAGAAGAACAACATTTATATCGTTAACCGCTAATGTTATTATTAGTCCAGTACGAATTATTGTGTTTATAATACCCGCTATCTGAATTACATAGTTTCTTTGATCTGCGGTCAATAAGACGCGGTATCCGGACACAAGAAACATGTCGATGCAACCGTTTGATCCAAGTAACAATGCCAGAATAAAGACGGTCCAGAAGTCTAAACTTCCACGGCTGGCAAATATACCATATATTGCCGCCAATGCAAATAATCCGGCAGAAAACAAATAGCCGGCATGAGTATAGCTCTTTTTTGCAGCAACTACAATGCTACTGATCCTAGAGTGTTCATTTTCCGCTATTGGTTTGTAAAGGGAATATATTGCTGCACCACCTATTCCAGCTTCAACTAAGGAAAGATAAGAAATGAACTGATTGAGCGAGCTGACAAGACCATTTATTTCAGAGCCATATGTGGCAATCATTAGCCGTGGTGTAATTAGACCAGCAATAAGTACTACAACTTGCGAAATCATCGAAGTTGTAGCATTAAGGGCAAATTTTTCAGTCCTGTTCACGACTTAGATGTTAATCAGTGAGAGCACGTTTTAGAAAATCATAAGAAAGTTCTCGATAATTTTTTAATTTATTATCGACCTCGCTATAGTTAATTTCTTTTGCGACAAGTTCTTTGTCTTGAATTACTCTATCCTCCAGACCAAGAATTTTAGTGAGATTATCAAGCCTCGAATTTGTGTCTGAAGAAAATTCCACATAGAATTCACGGTGAAGAGCTATGGATATGGCAGTCCCATGAAATGAATTTGTAAAGACACATTCAGCCTCATCGACCAATCCGAGAAATTCAGATGGACCAACGCCGAAGGCAGGATGCATGGAGGGATTAAAATGATCAGCTATCCTTCCTCCGACAGTTACAAGTTCAAATCCATATTTCTGAGCATAAAGCGTGGCCTTTTGGTAAAGCGAAGCACTTGGCTTGATGCAAAAGAATAATACAAACTTTTTTCTTAGATTAGCTGGCTTCAATAAAGAACGTAAATAATCTGATTGCACCAATAATGTGGGATCTAATACAAGAGCCGCATTCCTGCCAGTCAGGTTCTTAACTATCTCTACTCCAGCTTGCTCTCTTACACTTATATTGCTGAACTTTTCAAGTTCAGTTTTTACAACCCGCTGTTCTTCTACGGAGATTGAGGAATAACCGAAACTGGCAGCGTAGGATATTTTTTTTCTTGAATCTTTGCAAAAAGCAAGATAGAAATTAAAGTCATGTCCTGTTACAACTGGATTCCAGACTTGATCGCTCCCGACAATGATTTTCTCAAATCGATTTTCAATTGCCTTAAGATGTTCTGAAGAACACGAAGGAAACTCCGGAAACATTTTAAGCGAGGATTCAAAATCAGAATATGATTTTGACGCACTTTTGAGGAAGATTGAACTAATGATGGAGATTGCAATGGATTTCAGATTTCGTTCCTTTTTCTTTCTGTGATTTACTTTGTCAGAAACATAATTAATAATCTCAACTTCATGACCCAAAGACTCAATTATATGATATAATGACCTCATTTGGAGCATTGCACCAATACTTGGGGAATGAGGAAATGTTAAAATTCCTACTTTCATCTATTAGTTTAATTTAGTGTTGTAATTTGCGACATCTCAATAGTTTGGCAGGCACCCCCCCCCATTATTGAAAATGGAGGCACATCGTGAGTCACAACGGCACCAGCTGCTATAATACTACCATGGCCAACCGTTACGCCGGGCATGAGGATTGCCCTGCTGCCAATCCATACATCATCTTCGATAATGACACTTTTTTTAGGAGCTGCACCTTGTCTATTCATAGGTATATTTGTGTCAGAGAAATTATGGTTGCCTGGATTTATCAAAACATCTCTGGCCATCATAACATCATTGCCTATTTTTACTTTATTTGTTATAATACAGTTTTCTCCTATTCCGGATCTATTGCCAATTTCCAAGGATGAGTCAAATCTAGCGCCTCTTTCAACGTTAATCCCCGTGCCACATTTTGACACAATCAATCTAACCGCCAAAGAGCGTAATGTACGTTGGCCAACGTTAATTGTACCCTGACTTGGTGGTAAGACATTCGAAACTGTAAACAAAAATCTGCCTATTAATCTGAGTATGCGTGGCCTCATAATTATAATCTTATAGCTGTTATGGAGATTATGAGTGGAAATATTGCGTTCAAAGAGCCTGCTGCAGGGATGGTACTGAACACGATAAACGTGAGAACAAAGGGCACATATTGTGAAAGCGAGATGTGCCTACATCTTCGTTTTGCTACAGTAAATATTGTACATAACCAAATTGACAGGATTATAAATCCTGTTATACCAATACCAAACAAGTATCTTAAAGGTCCGCAATGTACGTTATTCTCATAAAGCCCAAGACCGAATAAAAGTGTTTCCAAAGAATCTTCCCATTTTGAAAAATGTTCTTCTATCAATCGTATACGTCCATTTCCACCAGACATAGTAGAATCATTCATTCGATTGTCAAAAGCATCAACCATGTCCGGGAAAAACCACATTACAGAAAATACCACAATTGCAAAAATGCATATAATTGAAATAACGCCTTTTATACTGCCCCTACTGATTGCAGTTAATACTCCCCATAAGAAAAGTATTAACAAGAAAGTACGAGACAAGCCACAGAGACATAAAATAACAGAAGTTATGGACAAAGCGATTAAAGGAGTCTTATTTATGAAGCATTTGTTTTTAAGAAGGAGATAAGAGCTTGATACCAATGCAATAACAAACATGCCATAGAAATTAGGATCTACAGTGGTTAACATTGTGGATTCCACTTGATCTTGAAGCACTCCAAATTGGCCTAATCTCGTTGCACTTCCCATCAGCTCCAAAAATGTAAAATGCTGGAGTGTCGCGGTCATCATAATTGCCCCTAACGCCGTAGTGCCGATGGCATATCCGAAGATTATTCCACCTTCATCATGATATTTAACTGTTAAGCATACAAAAAGGAATAAAATTATGTAGTCTAAGGACCCCATCAAATTATATACATTATAATTATCGTGGAAAAGTACAGAGATAAGTAAATATAATGATAGTATGATGGAAATTATTATACCTTCTGCATTTATTCCATGTTTGCTCTTCAGAAATTCCCATGTAAATCTGGCTAAGATCAATATCGAAATATAATTTCCTGGCAATCCGAAATATAATGGGATAAGGAATGATATGAAAGATAGAGCTTTTCCTATATTCAGGCATAAAATAGGATAGGCTGCCAATATCAAAAAGATATACTTATTTATTTCATAATCGAAAGCATCCCGTAACAGTAATCCTGCACAGATTAAAATTCCTGGGACCAAGATGCTCCAATTTTTTTTAAACTGTCTTACCACTTGCATTGTAGTTGCAGATAGGTTTCCTATTCGTTATATGATGACATAATAGCATCAGTATATTTAGCCATATCCATCATCTTTTGAGCTGTTAAGCTACTGTTGACAGATAGTTTATGATATAGGTTCTCATCCTTGATTATGTCAACACATCGTTGGGCAAGGACATCATCAACATCGCTCAAAAATCCTGTAACTCCGTCTGATACAACATCTTTTAATCCATCAGTGGGCGTGCTCACTATTGGCACTCCAAGAGCCATTGCCTCAAGAGCACACATTGGAGTACCCTCCCAGCGAGATGTCATAATCATAACTTTTGCATCATGTAATATCTTCGAAGGATTGCTCTTAAATCCTAAAAATTCTACATTTGACGACAATCCAAAGTCTGCAGACCGTTGTTTTATTTCATCTTCAAGATCTCCAGTGCCAATAACCGCTATCTTGACTTTCGGATATTTTGTCTTTATATTTCTAAATACGTTCAGAAGACGATGTGGATTTTTTTGGTAGGTTAACCTGCCAAGATAAACTATGTCAAAATCATATTCATTGGAGTCTTCGTGCATTTTTCTTTTTAATGCCTCGATATCTATTACATTATATAGAATAGAACTTTTACTCTCTAAACTTTTATGGAAAGCATATCCATTGTAAGATGATTTTGATACCCAAAATATATGTTTAGCCTTTCTCGCTGCAAAATAGTACAAAAACGACTTTAAGGAGAATCCACGTGAATTGAACGCATTATTATGGATATGCGAGATCAAAGGGATATTACCACATGCAAGAGACGCATAAAAACTGGCACCCATGTCATGAGCATGAATCACATCCGGTTTGACCTCGTTGATAACTCGTCTAAATTCAGCTATAGACATTTTCCTAATAGCATGAAATTCGATTCCTCTATCTTTTAGAGCTTCTCTGATTTGACCGTCTCGACTAGAATACGCAAACTCCATCCTTTCTCGTTTGCACATTGATATTATTTGGCAAACAACGTTTTCAGCGCCTGAAAAACGATTGCTTTGTAGCATATGTAAAACTTTCATATCCTATAATTATTTTTTGTGTCTCATTATTACTTTGAGCGTTAGTTGGATGCGTTAGCGTCCAATTTTCACGTTTGGTAAGTAAGCGTCCAATTTTCACGTTGTGGATTAGTGGGATGCCGCAGGGGATGGCATTCGGTAAATCTTATTAAATTGGTGCTGGATTATTACCTCAAAAGTATTTTTTGATACGCCAATATGCAATTGGGCTAATTTGTGGAACAAAAAGACTGATGATAACAGAAGCTAAATCGATATAGCCGTTTTTTACTTGTTGGCTATTTGGTATTCCTGTCCTACATAATGTCGCAAAATGCTCACAATTATTTGTTATCAGATTATATGATTTAGTAAATTGTTTGTAAGCGAGCATGCATATTGCCCGATTTCTTGTTGCCCAACGAGCTGATAGAGAATCATTGTCGTATTTTACTAAAATAGGATGTTTTAGCTGAGCAAAAGACGTTGCTTCAATTTGAGTATGCGAGTGACCCTTTGCATTCCCATCAGTTTCTGTGAAGTGGATTATAACATCTTGTTCAATAGCGATAGCATGATGATATACATTGATTAACTTTCCTTCTCTGTATTTATCTTTATAATGATTCCCCACTTTTGATGAGGCGAAGGAATCCCATAATTTATCACCTACGAGACACCAGAATACAAAATCATCTCCAAATACGCTTGGAAGTTGTTGTTCACTATGTTTCCCAATATAAGAAACAGCACGTTTGTGTGCTTCAATTTTATCAAAGCTATATAAAGGTGTATACTCGACTAACATTGAGTCATTGTGCTTCATAAATTCACTCATTGGTACCTTTAGATAACTATAAGCAAATATATCGGCTCGAAAATTCTGAAATATGACATTCCCATTATCTATAATACCGAATTGAACATTGGGTATAAGCTTGTTGTCGATTCGGACAATAGGTGTGCCGTTATCAAGATAGCTATATTCCATAGGGTATATTATTCTATGGTTATATAGAAAGTCTCCGTACATAATTATTTGAAATGTATAAGAGCGAATGTGATGACAATCGTGCCAATAGTGACAAAGCTATATGATCCGATACAAAGATATACTTCCTTATGATATGGCAACTTGTCGAGTTGCTTTGATAACTCTGGGATGTTTAGCTTATATTTTTCCTTTTTTACACTCTCAATCAAGATCTGTAAAAATTTATATACTCTTAAATGGTCAATAAGGTTGGAAATGGTAAAAGCAATAAACATGAAGCCTATAACAGCGACTATCGGTAAATGCAGTAATTTAGTGTATGCACCTCCCAATAAAGCCCCTATAATGGTCATTGTAGAATAGAATAGTCGTTTCCAATATTCTTCCAATTTATCTATTAGATATAGCGACAAATCGCATTTATCTTTGAATGTTAGTCGCTCGTCCATGCTTTTGGTGTTTAATTTACACGTTGTGGATTAGTGGAATGGAGCATAGAGGGCATCCGTAAGATATAAGCGTTCAATTCTCGTGGAACTGATACTATTATCTCCGAGTGTTCAGATCTTCAATCATACTTTGGAGGGTTTCGTCGATTTTCATGTAGCTATTATGCGCTGCTTCATAGATGTCTTTTATGTCCTCGTATAATGGATCGACGAAGGTGTAACAATTTATGGAATGGAAAGCTTCGCCACGGTCGTTATGAAATGTAAGTGAGGCAATGGGTTCGTCGAATGGATTATTATTGTCCTGTTCTAAATCCAGCATCACCATTATGATGCCTTTCCCGACTTCGGCTTGGTATGTACTGTTATAACTACTTGGAACCCATGAAATCAGACCTGCATAGCTTTTCTCTTTGATTTCTTTTATGAGGCTATTATAGTTAAATTCCATATTTCTATACTGTGTTTAATTTGAATTTTGCTTGCATCTCAGACATTTGATTGTGAAGATTCTCCAAATCTTCTATGATTTTTGATTTGCGGAGTTTGTCTTTCTTATCAGGCAATGCTTTATGCATGTTTGTAATGTTTACTCCAAGTGCTTGAATGTGGCCGGACAGTTTCCCGGATTCCTCATTCTCGCTGTATGTCGACAGACTTTGCTGTAATTCAATCAACGCCGTTTTAAGTTCGTGGCAAAGATGGATTGCAAGTCTTATTTCATCGTCTTTTACAGCGTCTTGAATTATGATGATTGATTCACAGAATTTGGCCGTTTGAACTGTGGAAAGAGATCTTATCAAGGACTTTTGTGTGAGTTCAGCAGATTCCTTAGTGGCATCTGCGACCTTTTTCACAGCTTTCACCTGGCGATAAGTAAGCACAATTCCAATAATCGATGCAATGCTTCCTGCGATAGAAAACCAATATTCAAGAGTAGTATCCAAGTGCTATTTCTTTTGTAAGCGACCAATTTTCACGTTGTGGATTAGCTTAAAAAATGCATAATGAAGAATGCATGATGCATAATTGGCCGGCGTTCCGTCAAATCTTGTAAAACTGGTTTTGTATTTTTGATTTTACCAAGTTGTCGAAATAAAGTCAGTTGCTATATAGCATACTGTCTTCAATAGATTTAATGATGGCGGAGCTCTTGCTCGGTCTCTTAATTTTTAAATGTCTTGACGAACTCTATGAAGCAGTTTTTGATATAGGTGTGTTGATTTCTGCGCCATGCGAGGAAGAGTATGGTCGCTAAAATGGCATTGGCAATACACGATTTCCAATTGCTGGTCCAATTCCAAGATATGCTTGAGGCTGCGAGGAGAAGCAGCAATATTATGAGCTGCGCAAATGCCAGATTACGGCCAAATGTACATTTATAATAGAATGTATCCAACTTTTGTGTGTCGATGAGTTGTTTTATTTTGGTGAGACATTCTCCTGCAGTTTTGTTGTTGTATACTTCGTGATTGCACTCAGCTTTTTCTCTCAATAATCTGTTAAACGCTGTTCGGTCGCCGATTCGGGACCTTATGGCTTTGTTGTTGAGAATACGTTGAGATGCTCTCCAAAGGCCAAAGTATTTTGTTTTGTCATATATTTTATAAGAGAGCCATTCGAAGTTGCTGGCGCCATAGTTTAACACATAGCCTATAATCATGCCGAAGACAGGGATGCAAAAAATGAGGGCTGCGACCATTGCGCTCTTGTCACCATCGTTTGGAAACACTGTTTCAAGGTTCACGAAAGAAGAAAGGATATTGTTGAGGATTAACATTCCCATAAAGAAGATGCCCGGGAAAATCCAGCATATTATATCGTGATATCGAAATTCCATGTTTATTAATCCTTTTCCACTTTAATTGGAGCCTTTGCTGTCGATATTTGATTTTTGATAACATGCCTCTATCCAAGGCTGATCGGTAACGCAGCTATTTTTGATTCGTTGTTCAACCCATTCCCATTCATATCGTGCCGGTGAAGGCTTGTAGAATGGTGGTTCTGTGCTCTTGGGAATCTGCAGGCAATATTCCATTCTTTGGAAATCCCTCAATTCCGAAATCTTATGAATACTGACCAAAACCAGAGGGAAATCGCCGCCTTTTACCCTGATTACGTCTTTGGTCTCAGACTTTGTGGGTTGTATGATTCGTGAATCTCCGTAATCGGAAGGATTGGACTGGATGATGAAACAATGAAGATCTCTTGCCCATGATTCTGCGATATTTGAGAAATAGCTTACATCACGGTTGAATTCGACGGCAACGATAAAGTCGACTTTCGATTTGAAAATAGCCCGGTCTGCGATATTGCTAAGTTCAAAGCAGTTGTACACAGAGAAATATATACCTCTCCAATGGTAGAGATGATATTCAGGTGTATTTTGAGGAACATCAAAGTGATAGCCTCTAAGAAGCTGGATCTCGGATGGAGAATAATAGTTCTTGATTCTGAGCAAAGGAATCGCGGTGTTGTATTTTTTCTTTTTTATAGGGAAGATCGAAAAGAGGATGTTGTAGGCGTTATTATCGATTACACTTGTGATATAGGTCGAATTCTGACTGGCCTGATCCGATGAGGAAACATCGTTTACGATAGAATCTGAAAGAAGGCGAGGAAGATAATACTCTGTGCCACCAATTATAGCAATATTGTTTTTGTAAGATTGCTCGACAAGGAGAGGCAGCCATTCGAACGGAATAGAAGCCTCGGGGAAAATAAGGATTTCGATATTTTTCTTTATGGCATAGTTTAAAACTTCGAAAAGTTGCCTTCTGCGTTTTTTGGAAGTATCGGGAGTACCTTTCAACGACTTGGTAAGATTTTCACCGGTCAGGCTTATATTGACTATACCTACACGTTTGTCGGTATTATGGTTGCCGTTTTCATGAATTTCTATATGAAAGATTTTGGCATCTGTTCCTGATGTGTTATTTGCTTTTTCGACAGTGATAAAAGAGCTCTTGTCTAGCGAGTCTGAATTGCCGCTTTCTTGTTGCAACGTGTCTGCGGTTGAACTTGATGCACTATCTTTTTCGCTGAACAGATGTGTCCAGTCATAGTTGAACCGTTTGAAATCGGTGTATAGTTCGGAACCAATGTTTTCATTGATGGCGTTCATGATGATGAGCTTAGTCGATATTCATTTTTCTTCCATCATGGAGCCCAGTTGGTGATAGTAATGAAGCAGTGCTATGTTTTCAATCCGCATGAACACGGGAGATAATAAGCGAGCCACGCCATTGGAACTGAAACGTCCGATTTTTTTGTCGAGCACGTCTTTTCCCATTATAGAAGATTTGGCGTTAAGATTGTCTTCTGTAAAGCACAAGCCTCTGAGATATTGGTACTGATGTCGGAACAAATATGTTTTTCGGAACATGACAGCGAGTTCGGCCAAGTCGTGAACGTTGTCATTGTTCGTCGCAATTTTGGAGCTTCTTATTTTGAATGAATCCAGCTTTGAAGGATTTAGGGCAAAAGCCATCCCCATGCCGCAAAGAAGAATCCTATGAAGATTCTGTTTTAGCTCATCTTCGACGAGGTTTCCTTGACGGCAGGCAGTTTCTGTGGTTTTGTCACTTTCATATCTGGTGCAATTGATGGCTTCTATCTGTTGCCGGTAGAACTTTCGGAGATTCTGCATCTCGTTATTGACAATAAAATAGGTGGCAACCTTTTCCCAAAGCGAAAACATGCACAAGGAGTTGTGCCCTCTGAAGTAGGTTAGAATTTGTTCGGCTGACGCTTCTCTGTATTTTTGGTCGTTTTCGTCGGCATCAAAAGGAAGTGTGGATAGAAATATCTTATGAGCCAGATATTTCGATGCTCCGTATTTGTCTTCGTTTATGCCTTGGAGACTCCGGATTTTGCTGTCATTCTCTTCTAAATCCAATTTAAAGGCTTCCTGGTCGAATTCTTTGTCGATGTCATATTCAAAAGGAAGAAGGCGGTACTCGCTGCTGTTTTGTTGCAGTCTTTTGCGGAATATGTTGATAGCGGCTCTTGATTCGTGCGGCTTGAAGTATTCCATTACAAGCTTTTGTTCTTTGATTAATAGCTTGCTGCCGCGTGCTTTGATTATGATATTGAAATCTTGAGCTCTGCTTTCATCTGTGGCATTGTCAAGATAGAGATGGCCGTTAATCATCTCTGAATCCTCTAAAGATTCGTTATCGCGGACAAGATGTCTTTTGATGAAATCTTTGATAGGTGAATATGTCACGTTCTTTTCAGAATTGCACTCTGTTTCAAGATTTACCTTTTTCCCAACAAAGACCATCAAGATGTCATCGACATAACGGCCATAGTATGAAGGTGTAATAGATTCTGTAACATACTCGTCAAAGTCTTTAAGATAGAGATTGGCGAGAACACCTGACGATAGCAAGCCTACCGGCAGTGGGTATCGATCTTCGTTAAACTTAGTATTGCCTATAACATCTGTATACTGAGAAATAACCGAGCTGTATTTCTTATGAATAGACTGGAGAAGGGAATTGAGATGTTTCTCCAATGTATTGAAAATTTCTGTCTCTCCTTGTTGTGAAACTAAATAAGGCAGATCCTCATTAATGTTTAATCGAACAGAATAATAGTATCTCGATATGTCCATGCTCAAGATTACTACGTCTTTGTTTTCATTAAGGCCGGATACTGCTTTGTCAAGGGCATTATCTCGCCATCTTTGATAACCGGTGTAATATGGTTCGAATAGTCTCAAGCTTTTGTCCAAATCTTCATTGGCACAGACATCTCCATCGATCGTTTTGCCGCTGTCATGTCTGAAAACAGACAGCCGGTAAGCATAATTATCTTTGCTTATAAATCGGTTGAGTTTTTTTCCAACAAACATCACCCATATCACCGAGAGAATATGAATTTCAATAGGCATGTCGACAAGAATATTGAAATCCATTATCTTGAATTCTCCCATAGGGATTGAATTGGTGATAAAATGAGCTTCTTGCTTCCAGCTTGCCGAAGCTCTAATTTTCTTTGGTACTAACCAACAACTAATTTTTTTCAGATAGTTAATTAAAACACAGCGTTTCTCGTTTTGATTGACTATTATTAGTAGAGGCTCAAATTTCTTCTTAAATGCTTCTTTGAATTCCTGCTCATTTTTACATTGAGAGAAGTTCTGCAATTCAAAGTCGGCTAATTGTTGACGCAGCAAAAGATTCGATGTATCGTAGTAAACATACGTTTTGAATTTACGATAAGCAACGTAAATGTCTTGTATTGTAATCTTTTGATGTCCGTCCATGAACGAATTTTTCTTTAGCGTTCAGTCTTTCCCACAGCTACGCAGTGGGTTGTAGGAACAGCGTACCTCCGGTGCTTATTGCGACCGATTCGCAGTGAAAAAATACTAGAGGGAAGTGAACAGTTTGATTCTACTGTTCCTCTTGTCCTACTGTCAAAAATATATGTTTGGTGCTTGGTCGCTTCCATGGCTTCGCGCTAGCACATTCCACATTATGCATTTTTAATGTCTTCGACAGCAACTGGTTTGATGCGAGTTGTTTTTGCGGCACTACAGCGCAACGTCTCCGACGTTGATTTTTTGAGATGGGGCCGCGACCCCACGTAGCCAACAAGTTGTCAACGTGGGGTTACTCACGGAATACTGTCTTCGACAGATTTGTCGATATGCCACCACTTGTAGGCAGCAAGCTATTAGCATGTGGATATACACGGAATTTCTTCACTCTTCACTTTTCTTTCTTCTCTTTTCACTTTTCATCGATTGGTTCGATGAAGATGTCTTCGACTTGTGCGGTCCAGCGGGCGGCGGTGTGGTCGGCGATGGAGAGGAAGAACATGCGGCGGCCGGAGGCGGTGTCGATGTCGACTATACGGCCTTCGTAGCCGGCCATGATGCCTCCGGTGATGCGCACGAGGCGTCCGGGGGTGAGGGTGGCGGTGTCGACGAGTTCTACTTGTATGTCGGGGGTGAACTGGCCTATGTAGCGCTGGAAGGTTGCCATCTGTGCCGTGGCTATGGGGGCATAGGGGCTCGCCGGGCTGGCGGTGGTGCGGAAGCACCATGCCAGATTGCCGATGCGGGCCATTAGGGGGCGCACGTTGTGGGGGCGTGTTGCGAAGAAGGCTATGCCGGGGAGGTAGGGGACTTGTTCGGTTATTCTGCGGTGTCCTTCTTTGCGAACTTCGGTGCGGGTTGGGTAGTAGAGGGTTATGGCGGGGTGGGCAAGGATGGCTTTGCGCAGCTGCTCGATGTCGGCACTTTTGCGCAGTCGCAGGGCATACCAGCGGTTGGTGTGGCTGCAGATGGTGTTGGCAACGCGGCAGATGATGTGGCGTCGCTGCTGCTCGTCGATTGTTGCGGCTTCGACGAGGCTCAGGGGCGCGAAGGCCGGCGGCACGGTGCCGACAAGGGCGCGGATGTCGGGCAGTGAGATGCCGGCATCGAGGGCTGCTGCAACCCAGATGGCGGTGATGGAGGCACGGCTGAAGCCGCCGGTGAAGCGCATGCCGGCGGCGGCGAGTTGCTGCTGCATGGCATTGGTGAGGGTGCGCTCTATGGCTCCGGGGCGCACTTTGCCCTGTCCGAGGGGGTAGAGGTATTTGCGGCCGTTGGCGGTGCTGAGGCTGCTGTCGATGTCGGCAACCTGAGGGCACCAGTGGGCTGTGTCGGCAGTGGTGACTGCTGCTATGTGGGCCAGTGGGGTATCGGGGAGATAGAGGAGGCGCAGGAAGGCTGCCAGTGTGGGCCATTCGTCGGAGAGGCGATTGCGGCTTGTGAGTGTGCGTGCTATTGCGAGGTTGGCCCGGGCTTCGGTGGCGGTGCCGGCGGTGTCGGCGATGTTGTCGAGGAGCGTGGTGATGTTTTCAACTGCTTCGGGCTGCGTGCCGTGGGCGCGGTAGAGGGCGCGGGCGGTGCCGAGGTAGCGGCTCACGGTGGCCGGTTTTTTGCCGTCGATGAGCATGGAGGCTGTCCACATGCGCAGTGTGTGCCCGTCGATGGTGTCGAGCTTTTGGGCATTGATGGTGTCGAGCAGCGACTGCAGGGCGTAGGCAGCTGTTGTGCGAGGAGGTGTGGCACCGAGCTTCTGTTCGACAGTCTGACGGAATGTGGGTGTGCTATGTTGGTGATTTTCCATCACTTATGCAGCGAGTGTCAGCGAAAATGGCTTTGGCGGCGATATATGTTTTTCTTCCCTGTGGTGTGCTTCTGGGGCACTCGGCAGGGCTAAAAATGCGTGGCTGAATGTGGCTGGCTTCATTGCCTTGAATGTCGGTGTGTTTAAGTTATCTCTTGGCAAGAGATACTTAACGAGCGCAAAGTTAAGAATTTTTTTTGATATAGTCCCTATACCTCAGCATTTTTGTGCGTTTGGTGCGACAGGTGAAAAAATGCATTTTTGGTGCCAGATGGCGTTTTGTTTAACAATGGCTGTTTTTGGATGGAGATATGTTGTTGCATATTAGATGTTTAGCAAATGTTAGTATCTCTTGCCAAGAGAGCGTGATGTCACTGGGTTGTTTCCCGAAAATTTGCGAGCGCGAAGCCGTGGTCTCAACTTTTTGGATGGGTGGGTTGTTTTATGTTTATAATACTTTAATTAGCTACTATGAAACGTATAGGCATATTTTATGGGTCTCTGACTGGGACTACCGAGGCTGTGGCCCGTCGTATTGGTCAACTTATGGGCATTGCAGATGCTGATATTCACAATGTTGCCGACACGGCACCTGATGTATTGGGTAATTATGATCTGATTCTTGCCGGCTCGTCGACATGGGGAAGCGGTGAGCTGGAGGATGCTTGGTATAGCTTTTTCGACGGAGCCATGGCTCTGAGCATGGCCGGTAAAGAGGTGGCTGTTTTCGGCTGCGGCGACGAGACGATGGCCGACACCTTCTGTAACGCTGTCGGCGAACTTGCAGCCCGTTTTTCCGGCATGGGAGCTTCGATTGTAGGCAAATTCAATGCCGATGGCTATCATTATGCCCACTCTGCCGCCCAGGATGGCGATGTGATGGTGGGGCTGGTGATTGACGATGTCAACCATCCGGAGCTTACGCCTGCGCGCATACGCTCGTGGGTGGAATTGTTGATTCAAAATTCATAATTAAAAATGCATAATTCATAATTTGCGGCATAAAACCACAACGGAGCTGTCCGGCCGGACGGCTCCGTTGTGGTTTTGTCAATCTATGCTTGGGAGGGGTGCGGGCTATGCCCGTGTCTCAAATCTAAAACAATCTTTTCTACCTTATTATTATACTCTGGAAAAAATCACAAACCTTAAATCCATATTTCTATCTAATCATACACTACTATTGTTCACATTCAATGCAGTTTTACTGTTGGAAAACGCGGACGTAGTCCACTTCCATCGTTGCCGGCAGTGCATTTTCGTCGACACCCTGAGCACCGCCCCAGTTGCCTCCCCATGCGAGGTTGAGGATGAGGTAGAACGAGCGGTTGAAGGGCCATGTTTCCACCTTGCCGGTACCATCGTTGTTGAAGGTGAGCAGGGCGTGATCGTCGACATAGGTTTTGATATAATCTTTAGTCCATTCGAGGCGGTAGACGTGGAAGTCGTCCTGAGCGCCGGCGGTGAGACGTTCGGCTGTTTTCTGTGTGCCTTTCACATGGTTGTAGCTGTCGCAGTGAATCGACGATGAGGTGTAGTTGGGGTTGTAGCCCACTTCTTCCATAATGTCGATTTCGCCGCATCGAGGCCAGGGATTGGTGCCGAAGTCGTTGTTGACAGGCATCATCCAGTAGGCCGGCCATGTTCCTTTGCCTTTTGGCAGTTTGATTCGAGCTTCGAAAATGCCATATTTCCAACCATCGTCGACACGTGCATAAATACGTCCGGAATATATTTTGCCGGCGTGTTTGAAGCAGTGGATTTTGAGGGTTCCGTCGCTCACTTCGGTCACGGGCTTGCCATCGAACGAACCGTTGACATAGGTCTGCAACTCGTTGTTGACCCAGCCCGGGCCTTGCACTTCGTGCTTCCAGTCGGTGCTGTTGAGCGAATTGCCGTCGAATTCGTCGTTCCACACCAGCTCATACCCTTCGGGAACCTTGATGGTGGGATCGACAGGGTCAGGTGTTTTGCCGGCCTGGTCGATGTTGACATATGCGCGCGCAGTGCCGGACATGAGGGTGACAGAGGCTGATCGTTCTGTGCGGCTGTTGTTTTGCTCCACGGTCACATCCACGCTGCCGCTTGTCGAAAGAGTGCCTTTCTTGGCAAGTTTCACCCACGATTCGGTGCACACGGCATCCCATTCGCCCGTTGTGGTGACGGTGAATGATTTTGTGCCTGAGGAAGCATCGAAACTCAGGGCTTCGACAGAGGGCTTGATGGACGAGGGCTCGTTTTTGCCTTTGTCGTCGTCGCTTCCTCCGCAGGCTGTGAGGCTGGCCGTGAGGGCTGCGGAGTAGAGCAGTGTTCTGAGATATGAATTCATAGCATTGAAATTGAAGGGAAAAAGCGCATGGCCGGGTTAAATGCGATAATACATCCCGACCATGCGCGGCTATTCATCAGTCGTGATGAACTTGGAAGATTATGTCGCTGACTTCTACCACTGTTCCGTCGGGATTGCCGCCAAAGTCGAGCACCAGCGACACTGCATGCATCGCTTCGGGAGCCTTGACAGAGGCTTGCCAGAATGTGGTGGGTACGTCGGCTTCGAGCTTGACAGTTTCGGCAAAGAAGAAGTTGTTGTCGTGCTTAATTTCTTTGCCGTCGACAATCTCGTCGGACTGTACAAGCTTGATTGTCGCGCCCCCGATCTCCTTGTTGCTTTTCAAGGTGATTTTGAAGTCATAAGCCAGGTTGGTATCTGTGGCTGCAAGGTCGGTGTGGAACTTAACCTGTGACTGCCATTGCTCGAATGTGGCTGAAGGCAGATCGATAGAGAAGTTGCGGCCGTCGAATGTCAGGACAGGGTCGGCAATCTGAGCCCAGCCGGGAGCGTAATGGAAGCTGTTGGTGTAGTTGCAGGTGCTCCACAGGTTGTCGGCGCTGTTCACATCCACCCAGTTCGGCTCGGGGGTGGTGGGCAGTTCGGGAAGCACTGTGCCGTCGTCGTCGGCATGGCGTTTGAGCACAATGTTTTCTATTGTCACTTCAACTCCTTCGGGGTTGCCGCCGAAGTCGAAGGTAAAGACAAGGTTGTTCATCGGCACTGCTGCAGTCAGGTTGCTGAACCAGAATGCCTTGGGCTCGCCGGCGGTGATGTTCACCTTCGAGTTGGGGAAGAACGAGTGGGCATCGTCGTCGTCACCGTCGGGATGGATTTTGACGGTGATGTTGTTCATGTCCTTTGTGGCGGTGAATATAACCGAGAAGTCGTAGGCTTCGCCTTCGTTTAGGCAGATGTCTGTGCCCACGTGCATCTGTGCCTGCCACTGGTCGGTAGTGGCCTGGGGAAGAGTGAGGCTGATGGCTTCTTTGGTCATTGTATATTCGGGGTCGGCAATCTGAGACCATCCGGGAGCATACCAGAAGCTGTTGAGCTTCACATTTGCTTTGGTCCAGAGGTTGAAATCGCTGTCGAATTTATAACCGCCGAATCCGTTCATCATAGTTTTGTCGACGGTGAACGATTTGGTGATGGTGCCTTTGCTAATGCCGTTGGCATTGGCCACTTTCACTTCCACCTGGTATTCGCCGGCCTTGCGGTAGTAGCGGGTGAACTCGGGCGTGGTGGAGTAGCTCTTTCCGTCGATAATCCACACGGGGTAGACACCTTTGGCGTTGAAGGAGAAAGTGGCGATATTGGTAGACTGGTCAACAGTGATGACCACGTTTTCGGCATAGTTGGCAGCCTCGGGCACGTCGTTGGCATTGACGTTGTAGATGGAATCTTCCGAGCACGAAGGAAGAGCCACCGCAGTTCCCATGGCCAGCATTGCCAGAGCTATTGATTTGATATATAGTTTCATAGCGGTCGATTAGTAGGGGTTTTGAGTGAGAGTGCCTTGCGAACGGTCGATTTCCGACTGCGGGATTGGCAGATGTTTTTTGTTAGCGCTCCAGGTGTTTGTGCGGTATTTGTCGGGTCCCAGCACGCTCTGAGCTTTGTCGGTGCGGATAAGGTCCCAGTAGCGTTTGCCTTCGCCCACAAATTCGAGGTGACGTTCTTCGATGATGTTGTCGAGCGTGGCCGGCAGTTCGGTCTGCAGTCCGGCACGTTTGCGCACCTGGTTGAGATAGGTTTTGGCATCGCCGGCGCTTCCTCCGGTGGCAAGGAGCAGCTCTGCGGCGTTGAGCAGGGCTTCGGAGTAGCGGTATATGCGCCAGTTGTTGTTGTAGTTGAGCTCGCCCGAAGCTTTCTGTCCGGCGTTTCCGTCGGCCTGAGCGGCGTATTTTTCGAGGAATAAGCCGGTGTCCTGGTATCGAACGTTATATTCAATGCCTGTCGAAGCAACGTCCCAGCATGTTGCTGCGCGGCGTGCGTCATCGGGGCTGTAGCGTTCGTAAGTTTCCTTGCGCACGGGGCAGAAACCCCAGCCGCCGTTGTGGCCGTCGCCGCCGCTGGGCCAGTTGTTGGGGCTGATGAGGGTTGGCAGCACAGTACCTCCGGCAGCGAGGGGTGCGCCCCAGTCGCGGATGGCGTTCTCCGAGATGTAGTTTATTTCCCAGATTGATTCTTTGCACCATTCGCCTGAAGCCTTGAATATGTCGCCATAGTTTTCCATCAGGTCATATTCGGGCGAATCGATGATTTCCTTCATATATCTGAGGGCTGTGGCATAGCGTTCGGTGTCGCGCTGGTACATCACCACTTCGGCATAGAGCATGTAGGCCATTGCGGTGGTAATAACGCCGGCTTCGGCATCGTCGGCACGGAAGGGTAGGGCGTTGAGTGCAAGGGCATCTTCAATATCCTTCACCATGAAGGCATATACGTCGTCGGCCTTCACTTGTTCGGTGATATAGGGGAAGGTGAGGTTGCGCTGGTAGTAGGGGATGTTGCCGTAGAACTTCCACAGCCAGTTGGTGTAGTAGGCTCGAAGTACATACACCTGAGCTTGCCATTCCTTGATTTGTTTGTCTGTAGCGTCGGGTATGCCGCGTTCGATGTCTTCGAGCACGTCGTTGCAGCGTTTGATGCCTGAGAAACCTTCCACCCAGATGCTGGTAATGACTTTGAGCGGTGTAGCCTCGTAGTTGGCCATCAGGTGCCAGTTCTGGTTGTCGTTTTTGTCGGAACCTCCAACCCATAGGTCGTCGGCCATGATGTCGGCCATCAAAGTGAATGGAGCGTATTCACCCATGCCCCAGTCGGTCCATTTCAAGGGGTCGTAGGCGGCAACAACCGCTTCCTGCACATGGGCGGCAGTTGAGAAGTATTCGTCGGATGGAATCTGAGTGGGTGAGGTGACATCCAGAAAGTCGTCGCCGCAGCTGCTCATGCCCATGGCCATGGCTGCAATACCCAGAAATTTATATATTGATTTCATAATGTTTACGATTGTTCTTTACGGTGATTAGAATGCGAGGTTGCAACCGACAGTCCATACGCGGGCCTGAGGATACACGCCGTAGTCGATGCCCAGCGAGGTTCCTCCCGACGAGATTTCGGGGTCGAATCCGTGGTATTTTGTCCAGGTGAAGAGGTTCTCGGCAGCCACATATACGCGGAATTTGGAGATGGACACGCGGCGGGTGAGATTTTCGGGCAGAGTGTAGCCGAGCTGGATGTTTTTCAGGCGCAGATAGCTGCCGTCGTACACCAGCAGGTCGGACGATTGCCAGTTGTAGCCGTCGGCCTGAACGTAGCGGGGAAGACGGTTGGAGGTGCCTTCGCCGGTCCAGCGGTTGAGCATCCACGAGGGGAGGTTCGAAGCAAGGGCGTCGGTGCGTCGGGTGGCATCGAAAATATCGTTGCCGGCCGTACCCTGGAAGAATACGTTGAAGTCAAATCCTTTGTAGGTGGCAGTGAGGCCGAAGCCGAAAGTCCAGTCGGGCATGCCGCGGCCGATTTTGGTGCGGTCGTCTTCGGTGATTGCTCCGTCGTCGTTCACGTCTTTGAAGCGCACGTCGCCGGGCACAAGGCTTGTGCCGTATTTGCTGTTATATTCAGCGGCTTCGGCAGCGTTCTGGATGACTCCGTCGGTCTTGTAGCCGTAGAAGAAGGGGAAAGGCTGTCCGTTTTCGGCGCGGGATATGGTGCCTGTGTTCTGGAAGGAATCGAGGTTGGCCCAGCCCTGTTCGTTGCCGTAGGCAATGAGTTTGTTCTTGAGGTAAGAAAGGTTGCCGTTGAAGCTGACGTTGAGGTCGCCGAAGTTCTGGCGGTAGTGGAGGTCGAATTCAAGACCTGTGTTGCGCATCTTGCCCACGTTGCCCACGGGGATGGCTTCGCCCACATACTGGGGGAGCGACATGGTCATCAGCATGCCGTTGGTGTCCTTACGGAAGTAGTCCACGCTGAAGGTGATTCGGTTCTGCAGGAATCCGAAGTCGAGGCCTATGTCGGTCTGTTCCGATTCTTCCCATTTAAGATCCTTGTTGGCCAGCTGCGTTGGTTTTGTTCCGTTGACCACATGGCCGTCTTTGCCGAATATTGCATTGTTTCCGCTTGCTGCCAGGGCTATATACTGGAAGTCGCCAATGTTTTCGTTACCGTTCTTACCCCAGCTTGCACGGAGTTTGAGGTTGTTGAGCCATGTGCGGCTGCCTTCCATAAAGGCTTCGTTCATAATGTTCCAGCCAGCCGACACCGAGGGGAATGTTGCCCAGTGGTTGTTGGAACCGAAGCGGCTCGAACCGTCGCGGCGGATTGTGGCCTGAATCATATAGCGTTCGTCGAAGTTGTAGCTTGCACGGCCGAAGTAGGAGGCCAGTTTGGCTTTGACGTTGGGTGCTCCCGACACGCTTTGGTCGCCGTCGGCTGCAAGGCCCGTCGACGCGTCGATATACGGGCGGCTGTAGTCGATAATGTTGTTGCGGCTTCCGCTGAGGTAGCTTCCGCTGCTCTGTTTTGCCGATTGACCCAGCACTATGTCGAACGAATGAGCGCCGATTGTCTTGTTGTACATGAGCACGTTTTCAATCTGCCATACAAGGCCGTTGCTGCGTCCGGCGTATGCTGCCGAGAAAGTCTGGCCCTGGCCGTTGCGAAGATAGTATTTGGGTGTGTAGCCGTCATGTCCCCAGAACGACAGGTCGGCACCGTAGCTGATTCGGTAGCGCAGGTTGTCGAACAGCTGAAGTTCGCCAACGAAGTTGCCCACGAACTTGTGGCTCCAGTTTTTCTGTCCGGGGAGCATCATGTTTGCCACGGGATTGTTCATTTCCTGATAGTTGCCGAAAGCGGTGGGCACCATCACCAGTCGGCCGTCGTTGCTGTACATGGGCACATAGTCGGCCTGATCCTTGAGGTAGTTGAGCTGATGTTTTTCTTCCGCGCTACCTTTTTCCAGATAGGGGGTGAGGATGGGCGACATCGACAGAGCCGAGCCCAGCGGCGAACCCCATGTAGAGTTTGCCTCTATGTTTTTGCTCTTGATGCGGGTATAGGCAATGTTGGTGTTCACCGTCAGTTTGTTGAGGAAGTTACGTGTTTTCGATTCGTCGAATACTGTGATTCCCACATTGCTTCGCAGTGTCAGACGCTGGTAGTTCGAACGGTTGAAGTTGCCTCCGATAATACCGTCCTGGGTGTAGTAGCCGAGCGACATCATGTAGTTCACCTTTTCGCTTGCGCCGCTGAGAGCCACCTGGTGGTTCATCACCGGAGCGTTGTCGTTGAAGATTTCCTCCTGCCAGTCTGTTCCTTTGCCGTAGGAAACGGGGTCGGCATAGCTCGGTGCGATACCGGCGTTGACAGCACCTTCGTTCATCATCATGGCATACTCGGTGGCATTTAGCACTTTGCGCTTCTTTGCAACATTCTGCCAGCCATAGCTGAAGTCATAGCTCAGTTTGGCAGGGCCTTCCTTGCCCGATTTGGTAGTTACGAGCACAACGCCGTTGGCTGCTCGTGCGCCATAGACGGCGCCGGAGGCTGCGTCCTTCAGCACTTCGATAGATGCAATATCGTTGGGGTTGAGGTAGTCAAGTCCGCCTTCGATAGGCATGCCGTCGACAATGTAGAGAGGGTCGGAGTTGTTGATAGTGCCAATACCGCGGATGCGGACGCGGGCTGCGGCGCCGGGCTGGCCGCTCGACGATGTTACGGTTACACCCGAAGCAAGGCCCTTCAAGGCGTTGTCCATGCGCACCGGGGCTGTGGCACTGAGGTCATCGCTGCTCACCTTGGCAATGGAGGCAGTCACAACACTCTTTTTCTGAGTGCCATAACCAATGGCCACCACTTCGTCGAGCATTGTGCTGTTTTCTTTCAGTACTATGTGCATATTGGCAGCAGCAGCGGCTTCAACGGCATCGTACCCAATATAAGAGAAATTGATATAGGCGCCATCGGATACTGATATTCGGAAATTGCCGTCAATGTCGGTGGTGACGCCATTTTTGGTGCCCTTTTCCACAACCGAAACACCAATGAGCGGTTCGCCCGAAGTGTCGGTCACAGTTCCCTGGGCCACTATGTTTGCCAAGGCACTTGCGGCGCCAAAAAACAACATAGCAAGTAAAATCACGCATGATTTCACGCTGTAACTTTGTTTTTCCATGAAATGTGTTTGATAGTTTAGATTGAAAGTTTATGTGGCACAAAGTTACGATGAACAAATGTCAACTCAAAGGATGTGAAACAGAGGTGGTAAATAATGACTTTGGCTATTGTGTTGATTATTAATATAATGGCCTCATTGCTGTGTGGTGCTTTGGTAAATTGAAAAGGCTGTTATGGGAAGCTAAATCGACGATTTTCCGAGCGAGGTAACAGCTTCGGCAAAGGCATCGCGAGGGCCTGCCGCCTTGTTGCGTGTGCGTTGGCGGGTGTTATAGACCGTCTGCACCGAAATATGAAGAAATTTTGCAATTTTCACACTGTCGTTCAATCCCAGGCGTACGAGAGCATAGATGCGAAGCTCGGTTGTAAGCGATTCGGCTGAGCGTGGCTCTATGCGCTCTTCCGGACGGAGCAGGGTGTTGAAATCGCTCACAAAGTCGGGGTAGATCTGAAGAAATATGCGGTCGAAGTTGGCATATAGTTCCTTGATTTCACTGTTTGATAGTTCGGGCGACTTTGTCAAATCGCGCAGCTCGTCGAATCGACGTGCGACAATCATCCGGTAGATGTTTTTTCTGAAGTCGTCGAGCTTCGTAATATAGTCGGAACAGATGGTGAAGATGTTGGCAATATATTTTTCTTTTGCTTCGTTGTTTGCAGACAGTTTGGAGGCATCGTTCTTTGCGCGGTCGTACATCCTTGCCAGCTGGCGGTTGCTTTCGTCCAGTTCGGTACGAGTCTGTTGCAGTTCTGCCACACGCTGCTTTAGCTCTATATTGGCGCGACCCAGGGCATGACGCGAACGCGCAAGCTGTCGCATCTGCTTGATGATGAACAGCATTGCAAAAACAAGCACAAGCACCACGCAGATGAGCAACCCCAGCATGAAGCGGTTTTGTTCAGCCTGTCTTTGGCTGTGGTTGTAGATGGCGTTCAGGGTCTTTTCCTTCAGTCCGGCAATGCGTCCCAGTCGCACACGGCTTTTATAGTGATTTGCGCAGTTATAGGCGTAGTTGATGTAGTCGTTGGCACGTTCAAAGTCGCCGGCATCGCACAGGATAATAGCCACTTCTTCGAGCGAAGCAATCTCTTTGACGCTTGCATGGATGTCGGCCATAGCCGATAGAATTAGATACTTGAGCTTGTTGGGCATATCGCCGGCATACTCATATAGTTTGCTGAGCACCCATGCGTTGAGTGCGTCGTCTCGGCTTCGAAATTTGCAGCTCTCCATCAAAGGCTGCACCACGTTTATGGCCTTTATGGCTTCTTCCTTGTTCTTGAGGTGTCCCCAGCCCATGAACCACCCATAATATGGGTCGTCGGGACGGATGTTTCGCATTGCATCTTTAATCAGGCTGTCGACACGGGCGGGATAGGCCGAAGTTGCTTTGGGGTTGTTTATATATTGCTCGCGGTGAGAAGCTAAAAAGATGGCGCGGTCGGTGAATTTGTGAAGTTGGGCATTGGACATTTTTTCTTCGTCGAGGCGGCTCAGGCAGCGGTCGGCCTCGGTGAGCATGCCGGTGGCCGAAAGAATATATGCCCTGTTAAGTTCCATGTCGGTCTTCAGGTCGTCTCGGCCAAGCTTGTCGGCAAGCACGGCAGCACGGTCGATATATGTCATTGCCGAATCGGAGTCGTATGCGGCATATTCGTCGTAGAGGCTGTTTGCTAACCAATACTTTGTTTCCAGGTCAGCGGTCTTATGATATTTGCTGCGAAGTGTGGCTATGGAAGCTTCTTTGTGAAAGTCGATTTCGGGAGCGCGGCGCAGAAGGCTGTCGAGCGCAACGAGCAAGCTCCGGTTCTCATCGTTAAGATATACCGAAGTCTGGGCCTGCACAGCAGGCATGAAAAGAAGCGTGATGCCTATGATAGATAATATGAGGCGTGGCATCGAAATTTAAGGTTGGTTTGTGATTCTTGCCACAAAGTTACACGTTTGTTGTCGTTTTACAAAATTTTTAACTAAAACACAGCAAAGGCTCATAAGTGCAGCGTATCCAATTTCTGCGAAGGCAACGAAACGAATTGAGAAGGTTAAACCTTAAAAATGTCAGGATAGAACTGAATTTTCGTTGTGTAGAAATCACAGAAATTTTTGCTAAATTTGTGGCAAGTTTGTCACTTGAAAATTTATGGGAAATATATTTTTTAAGATATTGTCGTTGTCTGTTGCTTTGCTTGCAACCATTCATTCGGTTGCACAGGATGCAGACGGCAGTGTTGCCAGCACCGAGGTTTATAGGACCGGTGCCAATAATCTTTTTGCTAATGTGGGTTATGGGTATATACTACTTCGGTCCGCAATATGTGATGAACTCTATGCGAGAAGATTCGCGTTGGACATTCGGAATGAGGATAGGGCTGGGGCCTCTCTTTTTCGTAGAAAATTATCAGAGCAGTACAGTGAAAGCCAGCGACGATGCCGTGGGACTTGGCTTGAACATGGAGTTTTATGGAGGTTTCCGTCTAACTCCCACGGTGAGCCTCACTGCGACCATAGGCGATTATTATGGAATCTTCAAGCAGTATGGAGTTGAATACAGCGAAGACCACGATGGCGAATGGAACAAAATGGAACGAATAACATTTAACATTGGTTTGTTATTTAATTTTTGACAGATATGAGATTGACTGATTATATGCCGGACAGTGTTGGCGGCGAAAATCGTTCGCTGCTTGAGGCTGCTTTGACAATGGCCGAGAGCGCGGGCAAGATTCACAAGAAATATTATCGCAGTGCGGGGCTGGAACAGTCCACTAAGTCGAACGACAGCGATGTTGTTACCATTGCCGACAAACAGGCGGAAGCCTCGATTCTTGCATATATAAGGGAGCATTTCCCCATGCATGGAGTGATTTCGGAAGAATCGGGACGCGACCATGACGAACGCGAATGGCGATGGGTCATAGACCCTCTCGACGGCACTACCAACTACTCTGCCGGGCTGCCCGTTTTCTGTGTCTCTATCGCTGTGGAGCATAATATGGAGGCTGTGGTGGGCGTGGTGTTTGCACCTGTTCTTGGCGAATGTTTCTTTGCCGTGAAGGGCGTAGGTGCGTGGCTCAATGGTAAAACCATCCGCTGTTCCGATAACGGAGAGATGTCGAAGGCTGTAGTAGCCACCGGAGCGCCGTATGACAGAACGGTTAATCCCGACAATAACCTTGAGGAGATATGCCGGGTAGCTTTGCATGTGCGGGGCATTCGCCGCATGGGTTCTGCCGCGATAGACCTATGCTATACAGCTGCCGGATTTTTCGATGCCTACTGGGAGCTGAACCTGAATCGTTGGGATATAGCGGCCGGTCAACTTATCGCCGCCGAGGCCGGAGCAGTCATAAAATCTATTCGTACTGACAGAAACCATTCGATTGTAGCTTCGAACCCACGTCTCTTCGAGCCGATGTATAGGCTGCTTGAGAAAACGACAAACCCCGGATGAACGTCGTCCGGGGCTTGAAGTAATAAAAAATGATTATCAGAAGAAGAAGTTCATCGTTTTGGGATAGTAGAGCATTGCGCTTCCCACTTGCTGAGCCACGCTTTCACCCATGGAGTTTGCCACGATGGCAAGTGCAAAACGGAGAGCCGAGCTTGGTCCGTTGGCAGTGATAAGCTTGTCGAGGGCCATCACAGGCACATCGCGAACATGCGCGCCATGCGATTTGAGAGCCTCGTCGAAGCCGGGATAGACCGTGGCATCTTTTCCATTGAGCAGGCCGAGAGGGGCGAGAACCACGCCTGGAGCGGCGCAAATTGCGGCAATTTTGCCTTTGTGCACTTTGAGAAGGTCGCACAGCGGCTCGAAAGCGGCAAGGTTGGTGGAGCCGGGCATTCCGCCGGGGAGTATGAGCCATTCCGAACCTTCGAAGTCGGCTTCTTTAAATGAGAGATCGGCAGTAACAGGTATGCCATGTGCGCCGGACACTTGGCGCTCGGAGGTGATAGATACAGTCTTGATGTCCATGCCGGCACGGCGCATAACGTCGACAACGGTGAGAGCTTCGATTTCTTCGAATCCTTCTGCAAGGAAAATATAAGAGCGGTGCATGATAGGTCTGAGTTATAAGGTTAGTAAACGATGATTAAACGCTTTGTCAGGATAAAAAGTTTGCAGTCAAGGATATTTTTTTTGTACTTTTGGTGAAAAATTTGGATTGATGAAACGTGTTAATTTTATTGTGCCGCTAATTTCGGCATTTTGTTTGACATTTGCAAGCTGTGGAACGAATTTTTTTTCCACGGAGGGTGAAATATGGGGAACATTCTATCACATTGTCTATCGTGCCGACCGTCCTCTCGACGATTCGATTGCGGCTCAGATGATTTTTGTCGATAACGAATTTTCTCTTTTCAACCCATCGTCGACGCTTAGCCGCGTCAATCGTGGCGAAATCGACAGTGTAGGACCGCATTTCCGACGTGCTTTCGACATGGCCAGGCAGGTGTGGCAGGCCAGTGGCGCTCGCTATGATGTGTCGGTAGGGCCTCTGAGCGAACTGTGGGGTTTTGGCAGCAGTGGTGTCGAGGTGGACACGCCCACCGACAGCATGGTGGCAGAAGTTCTCCGTGCCGTGGGGATGGGAGAATGTTCTGTCGACAGCACCGGGCGTCTTCACAAAAAGAGCGAAGCTACAATTTTCGACTTCTCGTCAATTGCCAAGGGTTATGGCATAGATTTGGTGGGCCTGATGTTCGAACGCAACGGCGTGGACGACTATATGATTGAAATAGGCGGCGAAGTGCTTGCCAGGGGAAATAGTCCACGCGGGCAGAAATGGCGCATACAAATCGATGCACCTGTCGACGGACCGGTGCATGAGCAGTTGCGTGTGGTTGAACTGGGCCCCGAACGCCAGGCTCTTGCCTCGTCGGGCAATTATCGTAATTTTCGCACCGACAGTATCAGGGGGCGTTATGGCCACACATTGTCGCCGCTCACAGGCTATCCGTTTGAAGGCGAAGTGATTGCTGCCACGGTTAGCGCACCATGGTGTGCTCTTGCCGATGCCTATGCAACGGCGTGCATGGCTGTCGGAGTGGCCGACAGTGCAGCTGCAATGTGCTCGCGTCAGGGCTTGGGATGGCTGATAGTCAGCAAAAAAGAAAACGGCTGTCTCTCGACAGCCGAAAATCTTTAACCTTAAATCTAATACCATGAAAAAACACAGTGCAAAATCAGTAATTTTGTAATAGTAACATCCCTTGTCTCGTAATGGTTCACGAATAAGGTCTGATTTAATATATTTTAACGCGGTATGCCACAAAAAATGCCTAACTTAGTGCTCGGAAAACAAGTGCCTGAGGTGCCTGAGGTGCCTGAGGGCTCTTTAAATGTATAAAAAATCAGGATTTTTTGACCACCTATTTTCGAAATGAGAACAAAGATATTAGTGATAGACGATGAAGAAGCCCTGTGCGAGATTCTGAAGTACAACCTCGAAAAGGAAGGCTACGAAGTTGATACTGCCTATAGTGCTGAGGAAGCTCTCGACATGGACCTTGAAGGTTATTCATTGTTTATGGTTGATATAATGATGGACAAGCTTTCCGGTTTCGACTTTGCCAAGCGTGTCCGCAACGTAACGGCCACCGAAGAAACCCCCATACTCTTTTGCTCGGCTCTGAGCGACGAGGACAATGTGGTGAAAGGACTCAACATCGGTGCAGACGACTATGTGACCAAGCCCTTTGTCATCGGCGAAGTGCTGGCGCGTGTGCGTGCCATCCTGCGCCGCAGCGGAGCGGCACACAAGCCCTCGCCGGCCGATATTGTGGAGCAGCAGTCCATCTACGAGAGCGATGTGACTTTCAAGGGATTGCGTATCGACCGCAACGATAAGGAATGTTATGTGGACAACGAGCTCGTGACACTTACCCGCACCGAATTCGACATCCTTCTCTTCTTTCTCACACACCGCAACCGTATCTACTCCCGCGAGGAGATAATCAAAAATGTATGGGGCGATGATGTTGTTGTTACCGGCCGCACCATCGACACAAATATTACCCGACTGCGCAAGAAGCTGGGCGACTACGACAAATATATAGTGACACGCCAGGGCTTCGGATATGGATTTAAGGAGAAAAATTAGCTACCAGTGGCAGCTGTTCATACCGCTGGTCATCACTTTGTGGGTGGTGATTTTCGGCATGGCTTTCTGGCAGCTCTACAACGAGCGCCAGTACCGCATGGCGCAAATCAACGAGCAACTTTCGCTGGTTAATGCACGTATTATAGCTGCCTATGAGCGCAACTCCGACATTACGCCCTTCCTTTCGTTTGTAGTAGATTATTACCGCGAAAACCCCATCTACGACCTCCTGCGAGTGTCTCTCTATCAGGACGGCCGTCTGGTGCGCTGCTATGGAGAGCCCATTTCGCTCTCCGACGAAGAAAAAGCCTTGTCAAGCGGTCTTACCCGCACTCCCGGAGTGTCGCCGATTCCCGCCCCCGGGAACAAATACTTCTACTACCAGGCATCGACCACCTCCGACGGGCGCCTTACCGTCTACACAGTGCTTCCTTTCGACAACGATATCATGACAGCCGCCACGCCCTCGCTGCGTGTCTTGTGGGTGTTTGTGGCCATAGCCATAGCCATGACTGTGCTCTCCTTTTATTCCACACGTTATTTCGGGCGCAACATCAAAATTCTGCGCACCATAGCCGAGCGAGCCGCAACAGATCCCAACTTTATGCCGGCCATGGACTATCCGCACGACGAGCTGGGCGACATCAGCCGTCAGATTTCGCACATGTACAACGAACGCTCCCAGGCCATGCAGCGACAGGAACGAGAACATGCCATAGCCCTTAACGCCATACAGGAGAAAGCCCGTGCCAAACGTGTGCTCACCAATAACATAAACCACGAGCTCAGAACTCCCATTGGTGTGATAAAAGGCTATCTTGATACCATTGTCGACAATCCCGAAATGGATGAAGCAAGTCGAACCCACTTCTTGCTCAAGGCCCAGGAACATGTCAACCGACTTGTCAACCTGATTGCCGACGTGTCGGCAATCACACGTCTCGAAGAAGGCTCCGAGCTTGTCAGCACCGAGGAAATGGACTTCCACGACTGTGTCTACTCCATATCCCACGACCTGGAGGAAAGCAAAACCCTCGGAGAAATGAAATTTACCTACAACGTGCCCCTCAACTGCCGTATAATGGGCAACTACAACCTTCTGTCGGGCATGATTATCAACCTTGCCAAAAACGCCGCCGCCTATTCCAAGGGCGACCACTGCGAGATGGTGCTCGACGGCGAAGATGACAAAATGTATACATTCATATTCCGCGACAACGGTGTGGGGGTCAGCGAGGAACACCTTCCTCATCTTTTCGACCGCTTCTACCGCGTAGATACCGGCCGCGCACGCAAGAGCGGAGGCTCCGGACTGGGCCTGCCCATCGTGCAGAGCACCATCAAAGCCCACGGGGGCGAAATCGAGGTGTTCAACGGTTCCGACAGCGGTCTGAATTTCCGATTCACTCTGCCAAAATGCCACTCTGTGTGAGCTTGGCATCAGTACTTAGTGCCTATGAACAAAGAAATCTTCACTCAAACAGAAAGAAAGCAACTTGTGGCCTCCTATCGCACGCTGCTTTCGTTGCTTGGAGGCCAGCTCGAAAGCAACGACTGTGCGCGCATGCGCCGCTTCATCGGCGAAGCCTATGCCGCCGATGCTCCCGTGCGCCACGACCGCTTCGGTTTCCATGCTTTGTGTTCGAGACTCGACACCGCAGTGTGCCTGTGCCGCAGCCTCAGCGCTGACCGCAACATGTGTCTGGCCATTGTTCTCTCGGCTGTTGCCGGCGAGGCTGTGCCTGTCCAAAAAGTTGCCGGCGAATGGGGCGACGACGTGGCCAAGATGGTGACAGGCATCGAAAAAGTTAGTTCGCTCTACAGCAAAAGTGCTTCGGTGGAGTCGGATAATTTCCGAAAGCTCCTTCTCACTTTTGCCCAGGATATAAGGGTGATTATAATTATGATTGTGGACCGCCTGCGGCTTATGCGGCAGATCAACCACCATCCGGCGCAGAAACTCGTCCACGACACCGCCATGGAGGCCAACTACCTCTATGCGCCTCTTGCTCACCGTCTGGGCCTTTATGCCATCAAGTCGGAGCTTGAGGATATGTCGCTAAAATACAGCAACCGCGAGGTCTACGACCACATAGCCCAACAACTCAACCAGACCAAGGCCAGGCGCGAGGCATACATCCGCGACTTTATAGCCCCGCTCAAGGCAAAACTCGAGGCCGAGGGCCTCAAATTTGAAATCAAAGGCCGCACGAAGTCCATCTACTCCATCTGGAACAAGATGAAGAAGCAGCACAACACTGTGGAGGACATCTACGATCTGTTTGCAATCCGCATTGTCATAGACTGTCCCCTCGAACGCGAAAAATCGGAGTGTTGGCTGGCATATTCGGTGGTCACCGACATGTACCGTCCAAACCCCGGACGTCTCAAGGACTGGGTGAGCATTCCCAAAAGTAACGGCTACGAATCGCTACACATCACCGTCTATGGACCCGAGGAACGATGGGTGGAGGTGCAAATCCGCACGCACCGAATGGATGTCATTGCCGAGAAAGGTCTTGCCGCACACTGGAAATATAAAGGTATTAAAAGCGAAAGCTCCCTCGACCAGTGGATGAACAACGTCCGCGACATACTCGAAGCCGGACAGAACGGCCCTATGGAGCTGATGCGCAACTTCAAAATGGATGTTTACTCGCGCGAAGTGTTTGTCTTCACTCCTCGCGGCGACCTATACAAGTTGCCACAGGGAGCAACGCTCCTCGACTTTGCCTTCAACATCCACACCCGCCTGGGATGCCAGTGCGTCGGAGGCCGCGTAAACGGACGCAACCGCAAGCTCAACTATGTGCTTGAAAGCGGAGATACAATTGAAATTTTCACATCTCAAATACAGGAACCCAGCCGCGACTGGCTGTCGATTGTCGTAACGTCCAAAGCGCGCAACAAAATACGCGCCGTCCTCAAGGAGAACGAAAACCGCTCGGCCGAGATTGGGAAGGAACTGCTGCAACGTCGCCTCAAAAACCGTAAATTCGACTATGACGAAGCCGCGGTGTCGCGACTGATAACAAAGCTGGGCTACAAGGATACAATAGCGTTTTTCAGCGCATTGGGCTGCGACGAAATACAGATTAACGATGTTGTGGACCAGTACGTCGAGCTGGTGTCGCGCCAGGCGCGTGTCGAAGAAGAGGTACGAGTGTCGGCAAGCGAGTATACCTTGCAGCCCGTTGCCGACGATACCGCCGATACTGCCGGGGCCGACGATGTGATTGTAATCGGAGATAATATCAAGGGCATAAACTATCGCTTGGCTAAGTGCTGCAACCCTATTTATGGCGACGATGTTTTCGGTTTTATTTCGGCCGAAGGGGTGATTAAGATTCATCGTTGCGACTGTCCCAACGCAGGGCATATCAGGCAGAGATATGGCTACCGCCTGATTCGCACACGCTGGAGCGGCAAGGGCGGCGCTCAGTTCGGAGCCACGCTTAGGGTGGTGGGAAAGGACGATATTGGTATAGTTACCAATATAACTTCGATAATTAATAAGGAAAAATCCGTAACTTTGCGGAGTATATCCATCGATTCGAACGACGGTATTTTCGACGGCGTGCTCACCGTGGGCATTGCCGACACTGCCGCCCTCAATCAGCTAATCAAGAAAATCAAAACCGTAAAAGGTGTTAAAAATGTACAACGCAATTAATAAAATAGCCCTTGCTGCCATTTTGGGAGCATCACTTGCTTTGGGAGCATGCTCAGATAAGGACCGCAAAGGAGCCGAGGAGCTTGTAGCACAAAGCAGCGAAGCAATCGCGGCCCGCAATTTTTCGGGAGCCATGGTGCTTCTCGACACCCTTAACAGCCGCTACCCCAAGCAGGTGGAAGTGCGCCGTCAGGCTCTGCGTCTGCGTGCACAAGCCATGGAAGGCATGGCGCAGGACAGCATAGCTGCCGGTGATGCTGCACTTGCACAGGCTCAGTTGGCGGTCGACGGGCTGAAGGGTGCTTTTCGCCATGTCGACAGCAGTGTGGGGCTCGAAGGCTATTACCTGCCCGAGGGCACTTCCGACAAAGTGATGACAGCCACCGGCATTCAGGGACGAGTGTCCGACCAAGGGCATTTTTATATCGTGGCCAATGTGCAGGGCAAAGCCATAGGGCTGAGTGCCATCGACTTCCGCGATGGTGCCGAGAGCATTGGCTCAGCGGCAATCTCGCCAGCCCGGGTTGTAAGGGTAGAGGGGTGCGAATCGGCAAGTTTCAATCCCGAAGACTTGCAAGGAGTAGGACAGTGGCTTGTTGCTCATCCGGGGGCCTCGAAGGTGGTGCTCTGCGGTTCTCATGGCAACACCGAAATCAAACTCGATAAAAAACTATATCAAGAACTTACCGACTGTTATAACTATGGCAGCGCACTTCAGGCCCTGTATGTGGCAAAAGTGAAACGCGAGAAATATGAACGTATGCTTTCCACTGCCCGCGACCAGCTTGCCAATTTTCCTGTCGAAAATAATAACTGAACATCATGGCACGTTTTCTCGTCACCGGCGGTGCCGGATTCATTGGTTCCAACTTTGTTCGCAAGCTTGCCCTGAACGGTGATGCATCGCAGATTGTGGTGCTTGATGCCTTGACATATGCCGGTAATCCGGCTTCGATTCAAGATTTGGTCGACAGCGGAACCGTGCGCTTTGTCCGGGGCGATATCAACGACCAGCAGCTGGTCGAAAGCCTGTTTGCGGAGCTCCGCCCGGAGTATATCATAAATTTTGCTGCCGAGACACATGTCGACCGCAGTGTGACGGGGCCGAGGCCCTTTGTCAGCACAAATGTTGCAGGCACTCTCAATCTCCTGGAGTGCGCACGCTGTCAACTTAACACTCAGAAATCCGAAGGCCGGGAGCCGACATTGAAAAAGTTTGTGCACATAAGCACCGACGAGGTCTATGGCGATCTGCCCATCGACAGCCGACGCCCTAACGATGAAATGACCCGCATCCTTGGCCGCGAGGTCTATGAATACGGCGACGAAGCCTTCAGAGAGGCCACTCCCCTGCGTCCGTCATCGCCCTATTCGGCTTCGAAAGCATCGGCCGATTTCTTGGTGCTCAGTTACTTCCGCACTTTCGGCATGCCGGTGTGCATCACACGCTGCAGCAACAACTATGGCCCCCGGCAGTTTCCCGAAAAACTCATCCCGCTGGTTGTCAACAACCTTGTCGAGAATCGTCCGATTCCTGTCTATGGCCGCGGCCTCAATGTGCGCGACTGGATCCATGTCGACGACCATTGCGAGGGCGTGCTGGCTACGGCTCTTCATGGACGCGCCGGCGAAATCTATAATTTCGGTGGCTATGGCGAAATGCAGAACATCGACCTTGTTCGCCTGATCATCGACGAAACAGCCCGACTTCTTGACCGCCATATAGATGCCGAAAAGGTGATTGAATATGTCGCCGACCGTCCGGGGCACGACCGCCGCTATGCCATTGATGCACGCAAGGCTATCTCCGAATTGGGATGGCGTCCCCGGGTGCCTCTCGACAGCGGTTTGCGCCAAACTGTAAAATGGTATATAGACAATCGCCTATGGGTGGAGAATATTGTCAACGGCAGTTATCGTGAATATTACAAACAAATGTACTCAAACCGCAGCTGATGAAAGGAATAATTCTTGCCGGCGGCTCCGGCTCCCGTCTCTATCCCATCACACTGGGCATCAGCAAGCAGCTGATGCCAATCTACGACAAGCCAATGATTTACTATCCGCTGACAGTGCTCATGCTTGCCGACATCCGCGAAATACTGCTCATAAGCACGCCCGTTGATTTGCCACAGTTCCGGCGTCTGCTGGGCGACGGAAGCAAATGGGGGTTGAAAATCAGCTATGCCGAGCAAGCGCAGCCACAAGGCCTTGCTCAAGCTCTGACAATAGGCAAGGATTTTATGGGCAATGATGCCGTGTGCATGGTGCTGGGCGACAACATATTTTATGGCCAGGGTTTTACGGGCATGCTCCAAAACGCCCGCCGCAATGCCGCGCAGGGCAGGGCAAGTGTCTTTGCCTATCCTGTGCAGAACCCGTCGCGCTATGGTGTGGTGGCTGTCGACGAGCAGGGCGCAGCCCTAAGCATTGAGGAAAAGCCGGCGAAACCTAAAAGCAACCTTGCTGTTACCGGTCTATATTTCTACCCGTCAGGTTCTTGGAAAGTGGCCGAGAATGTTGTGCCCTCGGCGCGTGGCGAGCTCGAAATCACCTCTGTCAACGAGCATTATCTAAATGCAGGGTGTCTGTCGGTTGAACGTTTTGGCCGTGGCTTTGCATGGCTCGACACCGGCACCATCGATTCGATGATGGAGGCATCGGCTTTTATCGAAGCCATCGAAAAACGTCAAGGCCTTCTTGTGGCCTCGCCCGAGGAGGTGGCCTTCCGCCGGGGATTCATTGGCCGTGACGCACTTGCCGCACTTGCCGCACCTCTTTGTTCTACTCATTACGGCCAATATCTCAAACGCCTTGCCGATGGAGAATAAAGAAAAAGCACGCATAATAGAGTTGCCGCGAATCTACGATCCTCGCGGCAATCTCACCTTTGTCGAAAACACCGATGGGCTTATGCCGTTCAAGATTGAACGTGTCTATTGGATATATGACGTTCCGGCAGGTGAGGCTCGCGGCGGTCATGCCCACCGACAGGGACAAGAAATACTAATTGCTCTTTCTGGAAGTCTCACTGTCAAGCTTTTCGACGGACGCGAAAGGAGCGAATTTCTGCTCAACCGTCCTTTCCAGGGTTTATACATGCCTCCGGGCTACTGGCGCACGATGGACAATTTTTCCTCCGGCTCGGTGCTGATGGTTCTCAGTTCTGTGCCCTACAGCGAAGACGATTATATCCGTGATTACGATGACTTTTTGAGCCTCAAAGCATGAACCAATATCCATTCCTCGATCTTGAAGCTGTCAATAAGCCTTTTATGGGCGAACTGCAAGCTGCTGCTGCACGTGTGGTGGCTTCAGGACGATATGTCGGTGGTCAAGAAAACGAGGAGTTCGAGGCTGCTTTGTGTGAGCTATGCAATGTGACTTTTGCTGTTGGCGTGAGCAACGGCCTCGATGCCCTGCGTCTCATTTTCAAGGCATATATTGAACTTGGACGTTTGCAGCCCGGCGACGAGGTGATTGTGCCTGCCAACACCTATGTGGCCTCGGTACTGGCCATTACCGATGCCGGCCTTGTGCCGGTCTTTGTCGAGCCCGACGAGCAAACGTTAAACCTCGATACGACACTGATTGAAAAACATTTGGGGCAGCGCACAAAAGCTGTGCTGACCGTGCATCTCTATGGCCGCGCATGCTACGACCATGTGCTGGCCGATGTTGTAGAGCGCCACGGACTTCTGCTTGTCGAAGACAACGCCCAGGCTATAGATGCCCGGGCTTCCGAGCCATCGCCGTGGGGCACTGTCACAACCGGCTCGCTCGGCCATGCTGCCGCCTTCAGTTTCTATCCCACCAAAAACCTTGGAGCATTGGGCGATGCCGGAGCTGTTACGACCCACGACCGCGAGCTCGCCGCAACAGTGCGTGCGCTGGCCAACTATGGCTCCGACCGTCGCTATCACAATATATATAAAGGATATAACTGCCGTCTCGACCCTCTTCAGGCTGCCTTCCTTAGTGTCAAAATCAAATATTTGGCCGATGAAACCGCACGTCGCCGGCAACTTGCAGCCGACTACAATCATAACATCGTCAATCCCTTGATTGTCAAACCTCTCGTCGACAGTCCTGACCTTGCTGTCTGGCACCAGTATGTTGTGAGAACTTCACACCGTTCCGACTTTTTGCGCCATCTGGCCGATAACGGCGTGGGTTATGACATTCACTATGCCGTGCCTCCGCATCTGCAACCGTGCTACAGCCATTATTCGCACCTCGACCTTCCTCTGACCTGCCGTATTGCCCAAGAGGTGGTGAGTCTTCCGGTATCGTCATGTACTTCGCGCGACGATGCACGGCATATTGCAGAAATTATCAACAACTACAGCCTATGACCCCTGTATTGACCGACAATCAATCGTTCAAGGTTCTTTACCACACCTTTGGATGTAAACTCAATTTTGCCGAAACAGCCTCTGTGGCCGATATTTTTGCTGCTCGCGGCCACAGACCGGTAGAGAAAAATGAAGAACCCGATATTATTGTGGTCAACTCGTGCAGCGTTACTGCCGAGGCCGACCGCAAGTGCCGAAGCACACTCCGCAGCTTTTATCGCCGCTACCCCCGGGCAGCAATCCTTGTCACGGGCTGTTATGCCCAGCTGAAACCAGCCGAAGTGGCTGCCATCGAAGGTGTGAAGGCTGTTGTCGGCATCAACGACAAACTTCTGCTTGCCGACGTGGCCGAGCAGCTTGTGCGCGGCGAATACTGCGGCGATGCTGTGGTGCCGGCCAAGGACCTACGCTCATTCATGCCTTCCTGCTCGCGGGGCGACCGCACTCGTTTCTTTCTCAAAGTGCAGGATGGATGCGACTACTGGTGCAGCTACTGCACAATTCCCCGTGCCCGTGGCCGTTCGCGCTCGGGAAGCATCGAAGAAATAGTTGACCAGGCACAAGCTGCAGCTCGTGCCGGAGGTCGCGAAATTGTGCTGACAGGTGTCAACATCGGCGATTTCGGTCATGGTCGCGAAGATAGTTTCCTTGATCTTTGCCGGGCTTTGGACAAAGTGGAAGGTATCGACCGTTTTCGCATTTCGTCGATTGAGCCAAATCTTCTTACCGATGAAATTATTGACTTTGTGGCAGCTTCGCGAGCTTTTATGCCTCATTTCCATGTGCCCCTGCAGTGTGGTGCCGACGAGGTGCTCCGCACCATGCGCCGCCGCTACGACACTGCCTTCTTCCGCACCAAAATCGAGACAATTCGCACAGCAATGCCCGATGCCTTCATAGGCATAGACCTCATTGTTGGCGCAAGAGGCGAGACACCACAGCTTTTCGAAGAGTCCAAAGCTTTTGTTGAAAGTCTCGATGTGAGCCATGTGCATGTGTTCAGCTACTCCGAACGTCCCGGCACCAAAGCCCTCGACATAGGCTATGTGGTGTCGCAGGAAGAAAAACACCGGCGCTCGGAGATTATGCATGCTGTCAGTGCTGTCAAGCACGCCGCTTTCGCACGCCGTTTCTGCGGCACTGTGCGGCCGGTGCTTGTAGAGCATCCTCATTCCAACAAACCTGTCGGTGGCTTCACCGATAATTATCTGCGCATTTCGTCGCTGCTTCCTCCGCAATACGATAATAAAATTGTGAACATGCGGCTTGGCGAATTGCTGGATGATGGCGAAACCTTGCAGGCTGAAATTGTTTAGGTCATGAATACTGTCCTCTATTATATAATGTATGCCTTGCTCGGTTTGGTGGCTCTCCTGCCGCTGCGAGTGCTCTATGTGTTTTCCGATATTGTATATTTCATTCTGTTCTATGTTGTCCGCTATCGTCGCAATGTTACCCGCAAAAATCTCGATGAGACTTTTCCCGAAAAAACATCGGCCGAGCGGCTCGAAATTGAGCGGAAATTCTACCGCAACTTTGCCGATTATATCTTTGAGACAATCAAACTGCTGCATATCAGCGACAAACAGATTTCGCAACGCATGAAGTTCGAAAACACCGAGCTGATCGACAGCCTTTTGGAGCAAGGAAAGAGCATCGTTGTCTATTTCTCGCACTGCGGCAATTGGGAGTGGGCACCGTCAATCACCCTCCACACTTCGGCAGGCCCCGATATAGTGTATACACAGGTCTATCGTCCTTTGCGCAACAAGGTTTTCGACCGTCTTATGCTGAAAGTGCGCTCGCGCTTCGGCTCGGTATCCATTCCTAAATCGCAGACATTGCGACGCCTCATACATTATAAAAACGACGGCAAGCTCACCGTCAACGGTTTTATGAGCGACCAGAAGCAAAGCCATGGCGACCCGACTGTGGTCACCACTTTCCTCGGGCGTCCAACGGCGTTTATCAGCGGAACGGAGACTTTGGCCCGCAAACTTAAATTTGCCGCCGTCTACTGGGATATGCAGAAACCGGCGAGAGGACATTACAAACTCGTGGCTCATCTTCTCGATGACGGCACCTATGCAACACCTCGCGGCAGGCTAACTCTCGACTATGCTGCAATGCTCGAAAAAACTATACAGCGACAGCCTTCGATATGGCTGTGGACGCACAAACGTTGGAAATACCCCATAGTTCTATCTCAAGATGAACAACAACAAATCGACTGACGGACAAAAGCCCGTAGATGTAATTATTCTCAACTGGAACGGACGCAAGCTGCTCGAAAAATTCCTGCCGTCGGTTGTCGAAAACTGCGATAAGCGGGTGGCCCGCATCGTGGTGGCCGACAATGGCAGCGATGATGGTTCGCTGGCTTTGCTGCAGCAAAACTTCCCAAATGTGGAGGTGATGAAATTCGATAAAAACTATGGTTTTGCCGAAGGATATAACAAGGCAATATCCCTAAGCACGGCCCCATATGTAGTGCTTCTCAATTCCGATGTGGCAACGACACCAGCTTGGGACACCGAGCTCTTCGACTTCATGGAGGAGCACCCAGATGTGGGTGCTTGTATGCCAAAGATACTTTCGTACAACAAGCCCGGTATGTTCGAGTATGCAGGTGCGGCGGGCGGTTTCATCGATTGCAACGGTTTTCCTTTCTGCCGAGGTCGAATTTTCGACCGCTGCGAGCCTGACGAGGGACAGTACGACACCCCTATGGATGTTTTTTGGGCTTCGGGTGCCGCTCTGATGATTCGTCGACAGCTTTATCTCGATGCAGGAGGGCTCGATGCCCGCTTTTTTGCCCATATGGAGGAAATCGACCTGTGCTGGCGCATTCTCCTTTCGGGGTCCCGCATCTGTGCCGTTCCTTCGGCAGCTGTCTATCACCTCGGCGGTGGCTCTCTGCCGGCCGAGAATCCGCGCAAGACCTATCTCAACTTTCGCAACAACCTGCTCATGCTATATAAGAATCTGCCCGACGACTGCCGCGGACGTATCCTGGTGCGCCGCCGTCTGCTCGACACTGTTGCCTGGGCTAAATTCGTACTTACATTTGACTGGCGCAATGCTGCTGCCGTGATTCGCGCCCACCGCGATTTTTCGCGCATGCGCAAACTGTATGATGCCGACAAAATTCTACGACCGGACCGGAACATGCTCGAAACAGGCATGGCGCATCGGTGCAATATCATCACCGACTTTTATATGCGCCGTCTGTTCACATTCAGTCGTGTGGCCGAACGTCATGGTTATGTCTAAATTTGAAAGATATAAAGTATATTTAACCAACTTTAACCCGGTAGTTGTCTTTTTTGAATAAAAACACGTTCTGAGCCTCTTCGGAGTGAAAAAAGACGGCAAAATATTTTGCAAGTTGAAAACTACTTGCTAATTTTGCGTATGACTTATTGCATGGTCGATTTCTCTTACCCCTTAAATCGTTACAAAATATTGACGAAAACAGACACATAAGCACATATCTCACCCACAACGAACTAACAATCATTATTAATTAATAATCAATTTTTTTATTTCAGTACTATTTAAACACTATGGAAGCTCAAAAGCCTAAAGCTCAGGCAAGCGCCAAAAAGAACGCTCCCGGCATCAAAAATGCTGCCTGGGTCATTGTGATCTGCGCACTCGTCGCTGTTTGCCTCTTCATCTTCTGGTTCGGTAACGACATGCACTTCGACGAAGACGGTCATCCCCAAAACCTCTGGGGCACTGTCTACAAAGGTGGTTTCATCGTGCCTGTCCTCCAAACACTCTTCCTCACTGTTATCGTTCTCGCTGTTGAACGCGGTATCGCTCTTTCGGCAGCCAAAGGTAAAGGCAACATCGCCAAATTCGTTGCCGAAGTGAAGAAATGCCTCGAAAAAGGCGACATCGCCGGTGCCCGTTCTCTCTGCGCAAAACAGAAAGGTTCCGTTGCCGCTGTTGTTGATTCGGCCCTCATCCGCTACGAAGAAATGGACAAAAACACCGTCCTCTCCAAAGAGCAGAAAATCGCCAACCT
>CAJUAR010000011.1 GCA_910584495.1 uncultured Muribaculaceae bacterium | reverse complement strand
GTAACAATTAAATCGGTTCGAGCAAACGGATTGGCTGCGAATTTGAGGTATTATGGTGTATAATTGGTTTATTTAGGGGCAAAGTTAGCATTTTTTTACACTATTATGGAAATCTTTGGTGTTAAAAATGCATCTTTGCGTCTTAAATTCAATTATCTTCCTTTATAAGACCCCGACGATAGGCAGCCAGCAGCTTATCGAGGTCGCTTACCTGCCCTGCCAAAATCTTGCCCTGGTCGGTGTCGCGCACCATAAGACGTCGTTCGTTATATTCGTTCAGCACAGTGTTAGAAATGATGTCCTGTCCTTCTTCAATTGCTTTCTGCTGCGATTCGAAAGGCTCGTGCTGCACAAGCTGGAAACCGCGGGAATGGTAGACCAGCGTATAGCCGGCTATGCCCGTCTGAGATTGATAAGCCTTGGAAAAACCTCCGTCGATTACCAGACGTTTGCCGCCGGCTTTAACCGGGTTCTCGCCCTTGATTGTTTTGACAGGCACATGACCGTTGATAATATGCGATCCTTCGACCGGCAGACCGAATTCCTCTAATATCATGTCGCAGACAGCCTCGTTGTTGCTAAGTGTATAGTATGCACCCTTTTCTTCGTGATGTGTCTGAGCATCATCGATGAGATAGCGTTCGAATGTGGCCATCTTCGATTTGTCGAACAAGGGCGAATCAGGGCCACACCACAAATACCACATATAGTCGACCGACTCTTCTCGGTCGGGAATGTCGGCGTTATGGCGACAAGCCGTTTGTATCACAGTGTCGATGCGGTCGAGCAATGCGCTGCCAGCAAAGTCCTCGCCCATGACACGAACCGTGCGAAAAGCGCCATCGGCAGTGAGCGGTATAGAGGCATGAAACATAAGGTTGCCGTTGACCGACAGATACATCGACCCATGGCGCAGCAGACACTCCACGTGCTTCATAAGCTTCTCATTGTTAGTGAACGAGGCATGAAGGTGCGCAACCAGTTTTTCCTCCTCCGGAGTCAATTTTGTAGGATTGGAAGGATCGACAGTGGGGAAATCAGTGTCGCACAGCGGCAGACACTTGCCTTCGATTTCTATCGTGCCCTTGTGCCAGTCCACGCGGTCGAGCATCGAGCGGTCGTCCATGCCATATTCCGGATGCTTCCTCACCATCTGCCCCTCGAGCTTCCACTGCAGCACGCACACGGCCTTGTGCATCTGGGCAATGATGCGTTTTTCCTTATCGGTATAGATGCGCTTGACATTGTTGATTTTAGGCTCATAGATAGAAATATCGCTGTCGCTATATGTATCCATCGCGAACGTGGCAAGTGGCAGCATGTTAAGTCCATACCCCTCCTCGAGGGTGTCGAGGTTACCGTAGCGGAGCGATATGCGGAGCACATTGGCTATCGAGGCATCGTTACCGGCAAAAGCCCCCATCCACAGCACATCGTGGTTGCCCCACTGTATATCCACATTATGAAAACTGCACAGCGTATCCATTATGATATGTGCCCCGGGGCCGCGGTCGTAGATATCGCCGACAATGTGCAGACTGTCGATGGCCAGACGTTGGATGAGGCGGCACATCTCGATGATGAACGCGTCGGCCCGGCGTGTATAAACAATAGTGGAGATGATGCGATTATAATATGCACTCTGGTTGGGATCGTCCTCCGAGCCGTGGAGCAACTCTTGAATGATGTAGCTGAAATCCTTGGGCAAGGCCTTGTTAACCTTGGAACGAGTATATTTCGACGACACTCGTCGGCATACCTTCACCAGACGATTAAGCGTCACTTCGTACCACTCGTTGAGGTCGGGTTCCTCTTGCTTGACCAACTGCAACTTCTCCGACGGGTAATAGATGAGCGTACACAAGGCTTTTTTTTCTGATTCGCGCAGATTATTGCCAAAGATCTCGTTTACCTTGCGTTTGACGGTGCCTGAGGCGTTTTTGAGAACATGCTGGAAGGCCTCATACTCTCCATGAATATCTGTCAGAAAGTGTTCTGTGCCTTTGGGGAGGTTCATAATGGCCTCCAGATTAATTATCTCTGTACTTGCCACGGCCGTTGTAGGAAAAGTGCGCGAAAGCAATTGCAAATAGCGCAACTCCTTTTTTAATTCAACCGTCGAATAGTGTATATGCTGTGGTATCATGCTTCAAATTTATCAGTTCCCTGTTTTGGGAACTATGCCCTGCCCTATATTAAGGCTTAATTATCGTTTTCCTGATGTTTTCAATTTCCATAATTGACAGGCCTGTAACTTTTCCTATCGTTTCATTGTCCATGCCTGTGTCAATCATATTCCTTGCAACGCTTGTTATGCCTTCTGCTCGGCCTTCTGCTCGGCCTTCTGCTCGGCCTTCTGCTCGGCCCTCTGCACGGCCTTCTGCTCGGCCCTCTGCACGGCCCTCTGCACGGCCCTCTGCACGGCCCTCTGCACGGCCCTCTTCTTTCCCTTCGGCAAAACCTTCGTCTCTGGCAGTGTCGAGCACATCGTTCTGAACCATTATTGCATCCATGTGTTCTTCGTAGGCCCGTCGCTCCTTGGGCGACATCGATAAATACTGCAATTTCTTTTTCACTTCCTGCAGACCCGGCGTACGTGTGTTATCTTTCACTTTACCGGTTTTGAGATATGTCATCCACTCATCCAATGGAGTCTCAGGCAACTTATCGTAGACATTGACACGCACCAGATAATATTCCGGGAATACCTCGCGAGGAAGATGAGGAACAATTACGCCATCCTCTTTCATATTCACCAACAGGTCGTTTCCTGTGTGTATACCCTTGAAGCGAGTTTGTCCATGATAGACATAGTCATCACCCTGGCCATAGTCACAGTAAAGAATACTGATGGAATACACTTTCTTCACCTGGTCGTATTTATCGCCGATATTGATGTGCTCGGTAATGGCCTTACAGGTACCATAGAGAATCCTTTGGAGATAATAAAGCTGTCGGGTGAGCTGAACCTCCACTATTATGAGATGACCTTTGCTGTTTTTGGCCTTTATGTCCACCCGATTAAATTTGTCATATTCAGAATCCTGATTGGATTCACTTTCGAGAAGTTCGACTATTTTGACTTCTTCTCCTAAAAGTACGGAAATAAATCCTTCCAGAATACCGAAGTTACTTTTGTCTCTGAGCATGTGCTTCATTGCCCAGTCAAAACGGATATACGTATTCTCTTGTGCCATGCCTAAAAACCTGTATTCTTATTTTCTACAAAGATATGTCAAAAATTTCATTATCCCAAATCTTGAATCTTCTATAAATCATTTCGTACCGAGGCAGTACCTATCAGACGGTCATAGCGTTCGCCACGACGGCGATGATAGACGCGTACTTGGTACTCGTTGACTGTTTGAAATTTATCGCCTTCTATTTGGGCTGTATATCCCCTTCGCGCACCGGGAGGCACAACAAGATACTGATAGTTATATGCTCCTTGTTTAAGAAGCATTGCTCGTTCCCAAAGGCCGGTGGCAGGATTGAAAGTCATCCGGGCATTGTCATCGAAACGACGTTGAGTGAAATCACCATCGAGAAATATCATGGTTCCCGGCATATCCGGCAGTTCCAGCGAGAAGTGCACCACTCCGTAGTCGGCTTCTGTGTTGCTGTCGGCCGAATTATATTCGCGCACGAAGTAACGGCCATGCTGTGTCTGGTCATAGCTGTAGTTCAAGTCTTTGCGCGCTTGGTCGGTGTAAAGACTGTAATGGTAGTAAGGGTCGAAATAATTGATTTCGGCCACGCCCATGCCGGGATAGCTGTCGCTCACCGTTTCGAAACGTCGATACTCATTTCCGGCTTCAAAAATAAGTGGCTGCAGATGTTCATAGTAGAGAACCGAACCGGACATACGCAGCGGATGGCGAACCGACACCTCGCTGTCGAGACGTCCGTTCTGTCCGACAACAAGCAAAAGGTCGTTGAAAGGGTCTTCCACTCCGGCATCGTCAATGTCGAGCATCACATTAACCTGCTGGTGACTTTTGTTGTAATCAATATCTGTCTGTGCCGAAGCACTCATTCCAAGTCGTGCCGTGGCTTCGCTCACCATGAAACGGCATTGCAGAAGAACGTTGTCAGAATCGTTTTCTCGATAAATTTTCAAAAGATAATTGCCCGACACTTTTGGAGCCACCAGGTCATTGGGTATGGTAAACTCGTAGTGGACATAGTGCACCGTCGTAGGACCGGAGAATTGATAGTTGTCGATGGTGCCTTCGTTGAACCCATCGAGAAACTCGCTCTCCATAAGCCCCGAAGGTGACCAGTTGGCATTGCAATGTGTCAAAGAGTAGCGGAAGAACTGACGGTCTTCGTCGAGATGGTCGAACGCAATGCGAATTTGGTCGGCAGAACCAAGCACATACACCGGCATTGCAAAGTCGTCGCCATCGACACGCACTTGCAGCGACTTGATTTTTTCATCGAAAATACCGGTCATCGTATCAACGGCGGCAACGGCCAGCACTGTCGACACGAGCAATATAGATGCCACTAAGCTTCTCAAAGCCATTTTATAGGTTGTTTTCCCTGTTCCTCAAGATATTGATTTGCCTTGCTGAAATGGCGACAGCCGAAAAAACCTCGGTAGGCCGAGAGCGGCGACGGATGAGGAGCGGTAAGAATCAGATGCTTGGTGCCGTCGATGAGTTCCGCTTTTCTGATGGCATACGAGCCCCAGAGAAGAAAGACAATTCCTTGTCGCTTGTCGCTGAGAGCTTTGATGGCGGCATCGGTGAGTGTCTGCCAGCCTAAGGCTTGATGGCTTGCAGGACGATGAGCCTCGACGGTGAGTGTGGAGTTGAGCAACAACACCCCCTGGGCTGCAAGATAGCTGAGATTGCCGCTGCGTCCTGCGTCGAGAGGTACGCCAAGGTCGGCAGACATCTCTTTATAGATATTTTGCAGCGACGGCGGCACGTCAATGCCGTCGGGCACAGAAAAACAAAGACCATGAGCCTGGCCGGGACCGTGGTATGGATCCTGTCCGATGATAACCACCTTCACTTGGTCGAATGGACAGGCATCGAATGCAGCAAAGATTTTAGGAGCCGGAGGGAAAACCATCGTGCGGCAGTATTCGGCTTTGACGCGTTGTGTAAGCTGTGCAAAATATGGTTGATTCCATTGGTCGGCGAGGGCTTCGCGCCAGCCGCTTTCAATCCTCACTTTCATTGCGAAATACGTTTAATCAGATTATATGCCGGAATAATTCCCAGCTCGCCGGCTTTCGAGAGGTCGGCAATACCTTCGGAACGACGACCGTCGCGCAGGGCTATATAACCGCGGTTGAAATAGGCTTCGCCAAATTCAGGTTTGAGTTCTATAGCCTTTGTAAAAGCCCTCGTCGCACCATCGAAATCTTCGAGAATAAAGAGGATATTGGCTTTGTTATACCATGCGATGGGCGATGCCGGAGATAGTTCGATCACACGTTCGTAGTCGGCAACAATGTCGTCGAGCAATTTGCGCTGCAAAGCAGCACGCGCCATGCCTTCGGAATTTTCCTGCCCCAGGCAGTAGGTGCCATAGCGTGCCTGCGCCCTCACCATATAAGCCAGTGCAAGTTCGGGAGCAAGGTCTATGGCTTTAGTTGCATCGCTAATGGCATTCTGGTAGTCGCGCACTGTGATAAAATCAAGAGCACGACCAATATAGTCGATTGGACGGGGTGTATGTGTCGACAGATAGCTGTTGTAGTACTCAATGGACTGGAAATGCTTCTGAGCCATGCCTTCGTCAATCTGCGGCACACGGCTTGTGATGACAAGCACAAAACGTAGCGAACGAGTAGCATTAAGGTCGTCAACTTCACGCATATAATACGTGCCCCTTCGCAATTCTGTCGGCGAGGAATAGAACGAAAGGAGCATCATAGGCTCGGTTTCGATGTTCAGATTGCGGTCCTGCACTCGTCCACGGATGGCTGTATTGTTATATTCCTGACGGAAGTCGGTGTTGTTGTCCACAGTCAGCAACGATGCAAAACGGCGTGCCGTGGCAGCATCAACAGCATGATTATCTGTCTTTTCATCGACATTTCCATCCTCGTTGTGTTTTTTCTCTTGGTTCTGAGGATGTTTTTCGTCTGCCTTAGCCATCTGTGTAAGCTTTTCTTCGGCCTCGGCTGCTGTCGGGAGAGCCTTGGCAAGCTTTTCGCCGTGTTTATAGTCGGCTTCTGCCTTGGCAAGCTGGCCAAGGTTCTTATAGAACGAGCCGCGCATATAGAAAGCACCAGGCAATTCGGGATATTCGGCAATAACACGCGAAATATCATCGACAGCGGCCTTGAAATTACCTTTGTTCGAGTATACTACAGCACGGTTATAATACGCTCTCACATCGTCCGGATCAAGCTGAAGCACACGGTTGAAATCATCGAGAGCCAGGTCGTTGGCATTGACTTCAAGCAACAGAAGGCCGCGATTGAAAAGAGCCACACTGTTGTAAGGCTCTATTGTTAGCGCATAGTCGTAGTCGGCCATGGCTCCGCTATAGTTGTCGAGTTTATAACGGAAAAATGCACGGTTGATATACAGACCGGCGGCACGTGGTTGCAACTTTATGGCGTGGTCAATATCATCGAGAGCAGCCTTGTAGTCACCCTCGGAGTTGATGGCAATATCGGCACGCATAATATAAGCGTTGAGGGCGTTTTGATTCAGGCTCAGAGCCTTGTCGATGTCGGCTTTTGCTGCCACAGTGTCCCCCTCGGCGAGGAGTGTATGTGCTCGTCCCAAATATGCATTTTCAAACGAGGGATAGTAGCGGACTATTTCGTTGAACACAGCGGCGGCTTCGCCATATTCCTTGAGGTCGGCCAACGCAAGTGCTTTGTTGAAAAGCAGTTGACGATTGCGAGGCAAAAGCTTAAGAGCGTGGTCGTAGTCTTCCACCGCCAGACGATGCCTCCCTGTGTTCTGGCGAGCCACACCGCGCACTTCGTAAGCATCGGTCAGAAAGGGGTTTAGCTCTATCGCTTTGTTGGCATCTGCCTCCGCTCCACGATAGTCCTCCAAATTCAATTTGGCAACAGCCCTCAAGAAATAAGGTTGCGCAAGATAGGGTTTGGAGCTTATCGCCTGGTTAAAGTACTGAATCGACAGCATATAGTCGTCGAAATAGAGTGCGTTCTGCCCTATACGGAGCACTTGGTCGGTATTCACCTGGGCGACGGTGGCCACAGGCAGCAACAAGAGCACTGCCACAATGCAGCAGTGCTTCAGTATATTATTTGTAAATGCTTGTATTTTCATCCAATATTATCAACAGGGAACAATACCTATGCCGGGACGATCGGTGGGTGTAACTTTGCCGTCGACCACTTTCATGCCATCGAAAATATCGTTGGCAATTAACAAGTTGCCGTCGAGGTCGGCCCAATCGGCGAGAGGAGCCAGCTGCGAGGCAGCGCTTGTGGCGCAACTCGTTTCGGTCATGCAGCCGAGCATCACCTTCATTCCCAAAGCTCGAGCGAGGACTGCCATCTGATATGCTTCGTGCATGCCGGTGCTTTTCATCAGCTTGATGTTGATGCCGTCGTAGGCGTCGGCAGCACGGCGAACGTCGGGCAGACGCTGCAAAAATTCATCGGCAATTATGGGCAGGGGCGATCGTTCGCGCAGCCAGGCTGTCTCTTCGAACATTTTTTTGTCGAAGGGTTGCTCCACGAACACACAGCCATTTTCTGCCAGCCAATGGCACATGTCCAGAGCCTGTTCCTTATCGGTCCAACCTTGGTTTGCATCCACGCATATAGGAGTGTTGCTATGACGACGGAAAGCCTCGACGGTTTCTTTGTCGTGTCCCACGCCCATTTTCACCTTAACAACCTTGAAAGGTGCTGTTTCTTCAATTTTTCGACGCATTTCTTCGGGATCGGCATCGTAGCTGATGGTAAACGAGGTATTTGGGCACTTTTCCGGATTCAAGCCCCATATTTTATACCATGGTTGTCCCATTATTTTGCCGGTAAGGTCGTGAAGAGCTATATCAACCGAAGCCTTGGCCGCACGGTCGTTGGGTGCGATGCTGTCCATATAGTCGTGAATATCCTCTATGCGGAAAGGGTCGGCAAACTGCCCCAGGTCGAGTTTGGAGAGAAAATTAGTCACCGACTTTACGCTTTCGCCCAAGTAAGGCGGCATGGAAGCTTCGCCGTAGCCTACAATTCCATCATATTCAATTTCCACTTGCACACCGGGGGTGGTGGTGCGCTGCGAGCGGGCAAGGTTAAAAGCATGGCGCAATTTGAGCTCGTAGGGGCGGAATCGCAAATTAAGCCGTCCGGGGCGTGTGCTCGGTTTTGTTGCACTGTCGAGAGCTGATATAGATATTGGGCTGGCAGCCATCAAGGCTCCCAACATGCCGGTTTTTATAAAATTGCGACGGTTCATTACTATGTGGAGTGACTGGTTTGGTGTTTGTTGTTTTTATGATTTTAGAAATACCAGGGATGATTGCGTGCGCGGATAATTCCTCGCGTCTCTTCGTTGCCGGCAATACGCACTGCATGGAGAAAAGGCGTGGTTAGATAGCTTTCGGCATCGGGATCGACACTGTTGCGTTTCACCCTCCCTGATGAATGAACGTAATTTCCTTTGGAATCGTATATGGCAACGTGTGTTACTCTTCCTGTTTTAGCGTTTCCGAAGAACAAGAGGTCGCCGGGACGACACTGTCGCCAGTCCTTGGCTTCAATGCGAGTGCCCGTGGTGGCCTGCTGCGAGGCATCGCGCATCAGTATGATTCCGTTGGAAAAATAGCTCACCTTTGCAAGCCCCGAACAATCGATGGCTTTTGTCGACGTTCCGCCCCAAAGATAGGGTGTGCCTTCCATCGAGTAAGCTGTGTCGAGAATGCGGTCTGCGTTGAAATCCTGCGCCGCCCACTCCGAAACAGAAGCCATTGCCTTTGCATCGACAAAGGCACGGCGGCCGTCGGGGAGCAATATCTCGAGCTTTCCGTTCTGCACATTGGGCACCGAGGCCGGAATTTCCACTATGCAGCCGTTGACAAGGTCGGTGACAACATCTCGCACACCCGCGGCATCGGCAGTGCGGAAAGCCTGCACCTGCCAGGGCGAAACGACAATAAACCTCGGAGCTCGGCGCCACTGTGCCATCTCCTTGGACGTGCGTAGCACCACCGACGACGAAGGTATGTAGGATATGTATCCGTCGGGGCTCTGCACACGGTACCAATCGCCATCTGCCGCAAGCACTCTCAGCGGCGTGCCCATCACATTCTGTGTTGCCATTTCGGCGGCATGGCGTCCGCCTGTGCGCATCGATGCTGCCGTAAGACGCACAAGGGCCCATTGGTCGTAGGGCATCACCACAAGGCTGTCGGTATAGTCGATGCCGGTGGCTTGGAGTTCGCGCCGCAGCACGCTGCAGGTGGCACTGTCTGAAAGGATGCCGCCGACAACAAGGGCTCCGCCGTTGTCCATATAAGCTTTTACATCGTATACTGCCTGACGCTTGTCGGGGGCGTACTGCGACTTTATTTTGCCGACCACTGCATCGGCACGGCCTTTGGCCTCCATTGATGACTGTGCCGAGGCTCCCAAGGCAGCCGACAGCAATAAGGCAAGGATTATTTGTGATTTCATTTTATGCTTATTGGTTTAACGTCGATAAGTGTCATTTTCGAATCCCAGGCCGGATAGTAGAGGTTTCCTTTGTCTGTCTCTACTTCGCCGAGCTGGAAGTCGACAGTCTCGCTGCGGACAAAGCGCTTGGCCGGATAGAATTCGCCGCTAACGGTGCTGTTGGCAGCCAGTCGGTGGGCATCTATGCCATGGGAGTAGAAAGTGCGGGCTGCTCCTCGGTCGCTGCCGGTGTAACGGCCAAACGACACATCGACAGGCAGCCACCCTACTCCTTCGAAGTATACTTCGGCCCAGTCGTGGAGATTGAGCTCGCCCGGATGAAGCATCCAACCGCTTTCCCAGCGTGCGGGCACACCGAGTGTGCGCATCAGCGAGATGTAGAGCAATGCCACCTGCCCGCAGTCGCCATGGCCTTCTTCGGTCACATAAAGCGGTATGCACGGTATGGTGCTGTACTCTCTGGCTCCTGCCCAGGGATAGCGGTTAATTATGTAGTCGTAGACCATCTCGCTTTGACGGAGTGGCGATGTCTCGCTGCCCACTATTGCATGTGCAAGACTGTCGAGCCGCACTATGTGCGGATTGTCAAAAGCCGTGTAACGTTGATATTCTGCAGAAGCGGTTTCGTAAGGCTTGATATTTTTCTCAATATCAGCTTCGGAAACATAGGCTCCACAAGTGACGAATCTTGCCGTATATTCGAAATGTGCGGTGTCGCCCGGTTGTGGAGCTATACCTTCGAAATATATGCTGCTATGTGACGAACGGTCGCCGGAAAGCACATATTCTGCCGGGCTGGCTTCGAGCACACAGATGTCGCTCTGACGTGCGCTTGCCATGGGATAAGGCATCCATACCCTAAGACTGTCGCCTGCGATTGCTTCATGACCGGGCACATCGACGGAGAAACGGTAGACCACGGCATGAGCAAGACCAAAGTCGTTGCGTCCTTCGTAATAATCGAGCACCGAATCGACATAAGCTATACGAGCCGGCGAAGCAGTGGCTCCGCGTGGCGGGGTGCCGCCGTTGTAGGCCGGATTGAGCAGGCCTAAATTGCGGGCTGTCTTTCGGAAATAACGCATCTCGCCGTCAATCAGGCGGCGTTCCACATAGCGGGCACGGGCAAAGCTGTCGAGCATAGCTTCCGTAACTTCGGGATGTTTCTCGTGGATAGCGGCAAGCACATCCTCTGTGGTGAGCGAAAAGTCGGCTCTCGTTCGAGCCTCTATTGCTGATGCCGAATCGGTTTCGAGCCACATGGGAATTTCTGCCTCACGCGGGGCAAAACGTTTCACAATCATTGTATAGGCAAAAGCCCCGATGGCCAAAATGGCAATGAGAATTAGAAATTTGCGCATGTCAGTTATACAGATAACGACGGATAGACCGTTTGGGAGTTTTTTCAAATTCGTCGCGGAATATTTTCATGTCACGGACCTGACTGAAAACCGGAAGCTCGGCATTGAGGGCCTCAATGTTGTCGTCGAGCTGTTTGAGAAGCTGTTTCTCATCGAGCCCGGCCTTCGAGGCTGTGTCGTAGTCGGGGTGCACGAGGGCTGTTATTTTGCCGTCGCGCTCCACAATGAGAGATTCTGCCACATAGGGCAGATTGTTGAGCAATTGTTCGATTTCCTCGGGGTAGATATTCTGCCCCGAAGGACCAAGAATCATATTCTTGTCGCGGCCACGGATAAATAGATTGCCTTCGGCATCGATACTGGCAATATCGCCGGTGTTCATCCAGCCATCACTGTCGAAAATAGCCTTGGTCGCTTCTTCGTTCTTGTAATAGCCTTTCATCACATTGGCCCCACGCACCCACACCACACCGGGCTGATGCTCGGGGTCGGGAGAATCAATACGAAGCTCCATGCGGTCGACAATACGTCCGCAACTGCCTTTTTTGCGGCTGTGCCAAGGGGCGTAGCTTATCAGGGGCGCACATTCAGTCATGCCATAACCCACTGTAAACGGAAATTCGATGCGGTCGAGGAAGGTCTCAACGTCTTTGTTCAGACCGGCCCCCCCTATTATTATTTCCTGCACTTTGTCGCCGAAAGCCTCGGTGAGCTTTTCCTTGATTTTGTTCAGCAAGTGACTGTCAACAAAGGGTATGTGCATCATAATCTTCATCAACGGCTTGTCGAGCAGCGGGAAGACTCGTGTCTTTACAATTTTCTCGAGTATGAGAGGTACGGCAATGATGAGCTTGGGCTGAACTTCTTTAAATGCCTCAATAACTATTTTAGGCGACGGTGTGCGGGTTATATAATATATGTGGCATCCCTTGACAAAAGGATGGAGCATCTCTATGGTGAAGCCGAACATGTGGGCAAGCGGCAACATACACAGTGTGCCGTCGCCGGGAAGGAGGAACTTCAGGCCGTCGATGCTGTACTGTATGTTAGACCACAAGTTGCCATAAGTGAGCATAACGCCTTTGGAAAAGCCCATGGATCCGCTGGTATAATTTACCAAAGCCATGCGGTCGGCATCAAATTCGGGATAGGCCACATCGGCGGCTGTAAACCGTTCGGGATATTTTTCGCCAAAGAGCTTGTTGAGTTCGGCCCGGGCATGCTCCAGACGCTTACTGCGGCTGAACATCAACGAATAGTCCGATATGTCTATGACACCTTTCAGAGCAGGCACATTCTCATGGTCGAGCTCTTCCCACAGTGCAGGCTCTGTGAAGAGGAGCCTGGCATCGCTGTGCCGAAGGAGGTGATGAAGAGTGTCCGGTTTAAAATCATGAAGAATAGGCACTGTCACGGTTCCGTAGGTGAGAGATGCAAGAGCCGCGATGGCCCACTGCGAACTGTTGCGTGCACAGAGGGCAACCATATCGCCGGGCTGCAGACCGGCGTGTTCAAAGAGGAGATGGAGCTTGGCAATTTTGCGTGCGATGTCGCGAAAAGTGAACTGCTGGCCGCGAAAGTCGCTCATGGCCACACGGTCCCAATTGTCGCGCAAGCTTTGTTGGATATATGCTGTTAACGTTGCTTGAGCTTTCATTGATAGAAATTATATTCGGCCTTAGTTTACCGGCTCGATTATATTAGGCTACAAAGATAGCGATTCGACAAACTTCTGCCAAATTTTGCCAATTATTTTTCACTTTTTCTTGTCCTAAGAGCACTCTTTTCGTAGTTTTTGTGTAATTTTGCTGCATGTGCAGGTTCGCCGCTTTCAAGAACAATGGTAGCACCAAACTCCGGTCTCTTTTGCTGTCGGGAGTTTTGCTCTCTACATGTCTCTTCATTCCACACAGGACTTGGAGCGGCAACATCAGTCATGCCATTGGCAGCTATCTGCGCGGCGACGATGCCGTGAGGCTCAAAACCAATCTTGCCTACGACTTGTTTGCCGTGCTCAATGTGGCCGGAGAGTTCAAAGTTGACAAGCATGTGTCGGTCGAAATCCCCGTAGCTTGGAGTTTGTGGGACTGGAAGAAAAAGCTGGGCCTTCGATGCGTACTCCTGCAACCTGGCGCCAAATATTATTTTTGCTGCTGCGGCAGCGGACATGCTGTGGGAGCCGATGTCATTGTGGGGTGGTACAATTTCCGCAAAGACAGCCGCCGCTACCAGTGCGCCTCGCGCCCTGCATGGGGCTTTGAGCTCAACTACTCCTACACCTTGCCCGTCGGCAGTCGATGGCTCATAGAATTTATTGCAGGAGCCGGCTATGTCCATACACGCTACAACACATATTACAACATCGACAACGGTGCGCTGATCGACTGTCGCTCGCGCACATATCTGGGCCCTACAAGGGTGGGCATCTCGCTTGTCTATGTTTTATAGATTGTTAATATTATCCCTCCTTGTCTGGACAATGACTTCGTGCGTGCTCATGGAAAATCCGCACGGCGAGGGTGTCGACCCTACTGAAGTCTCGGTAATGGCCGACATTCACCTCGACGTGTATCTGCCCGGAACTGAGGCCGAACCTGTATCAGACAACTCGTCGGCATTCCGCCATCGCTTCATAATCGAAGCCGTGGCCGACAATGGTGCGACACATGCCCGAGATACGCTATTTTGCCCTTTGGAGCAGCAAAAAGTGGACTGCAATCTGAGATTGAGCCTCCATGCCAGGCACTACAACCTGCTGGTTTGGAGCGACTACGCCGTCGCCGACGATGCTCACTGTCCTTTCCACGATGCGTCGTCGCTAAGGCCGGTTATAGCTCTTATTAACAGCAGAGAGCCTTCAGAGTTTAAAGACTGTTTCTACAACTCTGTGGCTCTTGACCTGCGGTCACATGCCGGACAGTGGAATTCGACATTGCCTGTTAGCGTGGCTCTCCGTCGGCCTGTGGGGCGCTTTGAGCTTATCGCCACCGATGCCCGGGCTTTCCTGCGGTATATCTCCGAGGATTCGTCGAAGGGTAAGGAATTCAAAGCCCGCATAAGCTACTCCGGCCTCTATGCCACCTCGTTCAATGTGCTTAACGGCTTTGCCGGAGAACTGACAAATCATTCATTTGAGCTACCGGTCCGCTGCTCTGAGGATGATGCCGAAGCCCTCATTGCTTTCGACTATGTGCTTGTGGCTCCGGAAGGTGAAAACGTACCTCTGCGCATTGATATTATCAATGAAAAAGGCACAATGCTTGCCTGCACGGCTGTCAGAGTGCCAATGCAGCGCAATTTAAACACAAGGGTGCGAGGGCGTTTTCTCACCAACACAACCGAAGGCGGCATTGTCATCGATCCCTCCTTCGACGACGAAATCGACATCGACCTCGGGCCGATTTAGACCCATTTCACAGCCACAGCAACGGCGCGGGTGCCGTCGGCGCGGACTATTTCGCACAATTGGCGTTCTTGTTCATCGACAGGCCCCACCACAAGCTTAACCCGCTCGTCATAGAGACACTCGCGGTGAAAGATTATGTCGAAACGCTCCACCCGGTGAGTATCGTACCATTCCAATGGCCAATGATTGAGTATCATTTCGATATAACGAACTGTGTTCACATGGCGGTTGAAGTCGACATCGCAATAGCGGAAAGTATAATATTCACTTTCGCAATCTTCGCCGGGGCTTCCAATTCGCGGTGTCTTGGCAATGGGGCACTCCATAGTCCCGGCCGGAAATGACAGTGGTCCGAACACGCTCAAATCGGCAAGACAGCGGCGAGAGAAGCTCATGGCCACCCACACGGTGCGCACATAGCCAATGGCACGGCCGCTGCCGTCGCTCACCTTGATGTTGCGCTCGCTGAACAGCCTGTTATATCCCTCAATCCATGTAGTAAGTGTATAATTCTCATTGATAGTCGGATAGCGTTCCATCTCAATGCTCACCTTGCTAAGCACCCAGCCCATATCCTCTTCTATCAGACGATCATAACCAATACCCAACACATTGGCATGTTCGGTGGCTATTTCTATGACACGCTCCATGAGCAAAGTCAGCGGCATACGACCCTCGGCATTTGTCTCGCCGGCAGTCAAAAAGTAGTGATGCGTGTAGATTTTATTGTCCATAGTACTGCAAAATTACAAAAAAAAGCTGTCCTTGCGCCCTATAGGCTCGTTTACGTGGCAAAAATTTTGCCAGCTTGGATAAAATAGCTATCTTTGTGCGATTTTTTACCGAAAAAATTAATAAAAACCACATATCACCAAATGGCAACATTAGAAAAGATCCGAAACAAATCGGTACTATTGTTCATCATCATCATCGTAGCGTTGCTCGCCTTCATTCTCGGCGACTTTCTCACCAGCGGTCGCACCTATTTCGGCCACCCCACAACCGTAGCCGAAGCAAACGGTGTCACCGTCGAATATCAGGACTACCAAAACCGCATCTCGCAAACTTCAGAGCAGATGCGCAACCAGGGTCGCGAAGTGAGCAACGACGTACTTTCGCAGAACGTAGTAACCGGGCTCCTCACCGAGCAACTCCTCAACAAAGAATATGCCGACCTCGGCATCACAGTCACCGATCAGGAACTTAGCGACGCTCTCGTGGGCGACACCCCCCACCCTGCCGCATACCAGATGATTGGTTACCTGGCGCAGCAGCTCCAGCTTCCCGAGGCAAGCGGACGAGTAGTGTTCGATGCCATGCAGAACCCGGCCAAATACAACCTCCCCACCCAGGTTGGTGCCGAACTGCGTCAAATCTGGGCAAATCAGGAAAAAGAACTCGAGAACACCATGAAACAGCAGAAATTCATGTCGCTCATCTCGGGCCTTTTTACATTTAACAAACTAGATGCCAAAAACTTCTACGACGACAACGCCACAACCCGCACAATTGCCTATGCTGTGAAAGATGTCGCCGCCGTGGCCGACAACGATATCGAATTCTCCGATGCAGATGTCAAAGCCCTTTGGGAAAGCCAGAAACAGAACTACGAACTTGGCGAACCCATGAAAGAGGTCAACTACATTTATGTTGCTATCGAACCTTCGCAGGCCGACCGCCTCGCCGGTCAGCAGGCTGTTGAAAACGCCATCGTTGCTCTCAATCAGACTCCCGGCACCGAAGGCGTTGCCTCCGACACTCACTTCAGCGTGCAGAACCTCAAAAACACCGCTTCGGCTGTCAAGAACACCAAACTCCGTGAGTTCATCACCACAAAAGAACCCGGAACTGCCGAACTTATCAACCGCCAAGGCGACAGCTACACAATTGCCAAGCTCCAAGACGTTACAACCGGCATAGATTCAATAAACATATCCATGCTCAACGCTCCGGCAAGTGTCAACGCCGACAGCATTGCAACTCTCATCAACAACGGAACAAGCTTTGGCAGCCTTGCCGAAACCTACGCCGCTCAGGACAGCATCTGGACTCCCCTCGAAAACATTGGCATTGACGAAAAAACCAAATCGGCACTTCTCAATGCTGCCATCGGCAAAGCTTTCGTTTTGAACGACACAATCCAGGGCAACGCCGTGCAGAACATTTTCCGGGTCAACCGCCGTCACGCTCCTGTTAAATATTACGACTACGCAGTTATCGACTACACCGTCGACCCATCGCAGGAAACTCTCACCGATCTTTCGACAAACCTCCGCACATACGTAAGCAATAACTCGTCGGCCAAAGACTTTACCGACAACGCAGGTGCAGCCGGATACAGCGTGCTCAGCGACCAGGTTGGTGCATCATCTACAGGTATTGGCAACGCTCGCGATTCGCGCCGCTTCGTAAAATGGGCTATGGAAAACAATAAGGGCAAGGTTTCGCCTGTAATGCAGGACGACCGTCAGTCCTACCTCATCGCACTTGCCGTTATGGACAGCTACGATGACTACATGCCCTGGACAAGCCCCGCTGTCGCCAACCAGCTGCGCAACCAGGCTCTCGACAGCAAGAAGGCTGACAAACTCCTCGCCGACTATGCCGGCAAAGCAAACGACCTCAAAGGTTACGCAACTCTCTTTGAAGCTCGCCTCGACACCGGCAACGTTAACATCACAACTCCCACTCTGCTCAACATCGGCATCAACGAATCTGCCCTCCAAGGTGCAATTGCTGCTGCTGACAAGGGGCAGTTTGTAGGACCTGTCAAGGGCAACCACGGCATTATGGTCTTCGAGGTTGAAGAAGTCGACCAGCAAAACCGTCCCTTCGTAGAAGCTGACTACGGCCAACGCTTCATCCAGACTTTCGGCATCGGCCGCCGCGGCACTCCCCTGCCCCTCCTTCTTGGCAAGAACAAAATCGACAACCGCTCGCTCAACTTTGTTCAAGCTGTCGGCGAATAAACACAAACCACAAAACCACATAAAAAAACAGCGGAAATCCGCTGTTTTTTTTATGTCCTCCCGTTTGCGTGCAATCTATCCCGATTTATCAAGATTAATCTCGATTGCAGACCCAAATGTTAATGTATATTAAACTCCGAGCAATCCATTAAACCTTCCCCATTGGCACCGGTCTAAAATTCAGTAATAAGACAAACAGCATGCTCTCCGTTGAGGAAAGCTGAAATCGACTAACTTTTTCATAAATATCGAAGCCCCGACTCGCGAAGAATCGGGGCTTTCAATTGTGTATGGACGCTACATGACGCGTCCTAAGACATTGGTTACAGTTCCAGTGTCAACGACACAGGGCAATGGTCGCTTCCAAGGATGGAGGGGTGTATTTCGGCCGAACGGACAGCATCCCTGAGGCTTTCGGAAACGAGGAAATAATCAATACGCCAGCCCACATTCTTTTCGCGGGCGCGACCACGATAGCTCCACCAGCTGTAAGCCCCCTTGTCATCGGGATGTAAAAGACGGAATGTGTCCACAAAACCGCTGCCGAGCAGGTCTGTCATCTTGCCGCGTTCTTCGTCCGTGAAACCCGGATTCATTCGGTTTGTCTTGGGGTTGGCAAGGTCAATTTTTTTGTGAGCCACATTCATATCGCCGCACACCACCACCGGTTTTTGAGCAGCAAGCCCGGCGAGGAAATCTCGAAAATCGTCTTCCCACTGCATGCGGTAGGGAAGGCGTGCAAGTCCATCCTGAGAATTGGGCACATATACATCTACCAGAAAGAACTTATCGAACTCCAGAGCCACAATGCGTCCTTCGTGGTCGTGACAGTCTATGCCCATATGGTGAATAGTCCGAAGCGGTTGTTGTCGTGTAAACACTGCCGTGCCCGAATATCCTTTGCGGTCGGCATAACTATAGTAGGCATAATAGCCTTCCGGGGCAAAATTGTGCTGTCCTTCTTGAAGCTTGATTTCCTGCAGACAGAAACAGTCGGCATCAAATTGGTTGAAAATATCGGCAAATCCCTTGCCGAGAATGGCACGAAAGCCATTGACGTTCCAAGATACGAATTTCATATTACTTATATACATTATTGCGGATTAAGGCTGCCGAAGTGCGCCCCATTGTCTTTACATGTTCCATTTCAATGGGTTCAACACCGGTGGTGTCGCCATAGAGAGCTCCGGTCATGCTCACAATGGCAAAAGGCCGCGATGCTCCGGCTTCGGAGAGAGCGTCTATGCCCAGACCTTGCCACTCATAGTCCTGTAGCCCCAAAAGGTTCAGCAATGTAGGATATACATCAATCTGACCTATGTATTGGTCGATAGTACCACTTTTGGGAGAGTTGAGCACAATAAGAGGCGTGAGTTGTTTGTCCGATATAATATTATTCGCCAGGGGGTCGCGGAGAAGACGCTGGCGCCAATCGGCCAAACCCTCATGATCGCCGGTAATGACAATGAGCATATCCTTGTAGTCCGCACGACTCTTCAGATAGTCGAGCAACGAACCAATGGCACTGTCGGTGAAATGGGCCATAGTCATATAGTCGGCCAGTCCTTTGTCGATTTTATCGGAGAATTGCAGTTCTTTCAGCTCATCGGGCAACCTGAAAGGGTTGTGTCCGGAATAGGTAACAATCTGCACGAAGGCTCTTTCACCCACGGGGAACACCTCTCCATCCTTCATTTTTTCGATAATCTGCTTTGCGAACTCGCGGTCCGACAGCTTACCACGTCCTGAGCCTATGCGTTCCGACATGTCCCATACATCTTCCATCAGCAAAGTATCAATTCCAAAAGCCTTGGCTATAAGCCCTTGGTTCCATGTCACCGGTTTGTCGGGAGACAAGAGGTAGGCCCGCTCCAGGCTGTCGGCTTTCATGGCTTTAATCAGAGTGGGATAGTCGTTGTCGGGATAGTAAAAGCTAAATTGTTCGTCAGGCATTGGCATAAGGCCGGCCAGCATAAGCAACTGTGCATCGATACTGCGCCCTGACGATACCTGGGTGACTACTTTGGGAAAATAAAGCGATGTGCTGTCGGCAAGCTCGCGATTGAGATTCGGGGTGAGTTCTTGTCCCTCGACACTGGTTTGGAGCAACCACGACTCTAACGATTCCAGCAGGATGACGATCATCGACTTAGGCTTAGCTGCGGCAGAGTCGGGACTGGACATTGGTGCCAGAGTCCTTTGGTCGGCAAGCCATTTGCGGGCAAACGCCAGTTCTTCGGGCTTGCTCGCTGCGCGATTATTGAAAATGCTGTAGATGGCATTTCCGGCCAGCGTATACATGGGCGTTACGCATGTCGATTTGTAACACTCGTTAAAGGTAGCCTTGTAATGATTCATAAAGCCGCCACGCACTGCGTTGAGGCCAAGCGAGAGCAACAACATCACCGCTGTGGAAACGAGATAAAGGCGTGTGCCTATAATTTTGGACACCGGCGCACGCCACGCCCACAGACAAGCGCCAATGGCGGCAAGAGGCAGAACAATATCATACCAGCGCATCTGCGCTGCCACCGAGGCTTTGAAATCGACAAGATTGCCCGCCAACATGTAGCTCTTAAGAGGAATAAACGAGAAATATGTGCGGGCATACATCAGGTTGCTCACCATCAATCCTGCAGCTATGAGAAAAAACACAAGCTGCACCCACACGCGGCGGGAAAGAACAAAAGGCAGAACAAGAAGCAATGCACCTAAGATGGTGTTTACCCACGTCTCGAGCATCGACAACGAGCGGAAAGTGGTCTGAAGGCACCACAGCACGTTGAAGAGCATGATTAACGCAAATGAACTTAGGGCTAAAATCAATAAGCGCGACGATGGTTTGGTTAGTTTCATATATATAATAGGGTGCGCAGCAGTCCGCGCACCCTAATTAATGATTTCTGAATGATAGTGACTGCTTATTTAATGAAATATGCGTTCAGTGCACTCATATCGGTAACATCGAGAAGCGATGTGTAGACGCAGCTTGCTATACCAAGGAATATGATACCGCCAACGGTAATCCACAATCCCAGTCGTTCGCTAAGAGCCGAGCGGAAGGAGGGAACAACACTCTCCTCTTCGCTGATATACATAGCCTTTACAACAAGCAGATAGTAGTAGAGCGAAACGATGGTGTTGATCAAGGCTATCAGCACCAGCACATAGATGGCTGTGCTTGCGCCATTGATAGCTCCTGTGAAGATGAAGAACTTCGAGAAGAAACCTGCAAACGGAGGTATACCGGCAAGCGAGAACATGGCAAGCATCATGGCAAACGACAACTTGGGATTACTGCGGTGCAGACCGCGATAGTCGTCAATCGACACTTTGCCGCATGCATTCTCAATAGCCCCTGCCACACCGAAGGCGGCGAGGTTGCTGAAAATGTAAACAAGTACATAGTACATCAACGCAGCCACGCCCATGGCATTGAAGGCAATCACACCGAGCATGATGTAGCCGGCCTGCGAGATGGACGAGAAGGCGAGGAAGCGCTTCATGTTGCGCTGACGGATGGCGAAGAGGTTACCGATGGTGATGGTAAGGATGATGAGTGCATAAAGCATCCATTCCCACACTTGCGAGTAGACCGAGCCGAAGACCTGAGCCATTACCACAAGGAAGGCAAAGGCTGTTGCGCCCTTCGAAATTACCGAAAGATAGGATGTTACCGAGGTGGGAGCGCCTTGGTAGACATCGGCTGTCCAAAGGTGGAAGGGAACAAGCGATAGCTTGAATCCGATACCGCCAATCACGAAGGCAATGGCGATGACGAGCAGGAAGCTAAGCTGTCCGTTGATGGCAAAATATATGTTCTTGAAGTAGAGCGAACCGGTGAGACCGTAGACAAACGACAGACCCATCAAGAAGATGGCCGACGAGAAAACTGCGGTGAGAATATACTTCACAGCGGCTTCGTGGCTTTCGTAGCGGTTCTTGTCAAGGGCAACCATGGCTGCAAGAGGCAGCGAGGCACTTTCAAGGCCGATGATGAACAGCAGGAAGTGGCGAGCCGAAATCATCAGATACATGCCGAAAAGCGTTACGAGGAGCAGTTCGTAGAACTCGCCGCGACGCATTGCCATAGCGGGGCTGTTTGCCCATTTGATGGACTGGATGAGGACAATCACCACACCAATATTGAGAATATTCTTGATGGCGGTGATCACTGCCGAGCTTTCGTACATGCCTGCGAAGGCCGAAGTCTGGCACGAGGCTCCAAGACAGCACGAACAGAAACCGGCAGCCGTAAGCAGCAGCATCATGACGGCAGCAAAACCCGGCAAACCTTTCTGCGTGCTTCGGGGCATGAAGGTATCGTAGAGGAAGACGAGCAGGAAGACGACAAGCAGTCCTATTTCCTGCTTCATTGCTAAAAACTGAGAATAATCCATTGCGTTTTTTCCTATAAGGGTTTACTTGCCGAGCACGGCGAAGATTTCAGGGCTGAATGTGGTTTGTATCAATCCCTCGAAGAAGTTGGGGAAGCAGCCGATGGCAGCAACACAAATTATGAGGGTGGCAGTGGAAACGCGTTCCCACCATGTGGCGTCGGTTAGCGTGCGGTGATGTTCATCATATACCGGACCAAGAAGGAGCTTGCCCACAACTCGCAGGATGTAGACTGCAGTGATGACAATCGATGTGCAAGCCACAATGGTGAACACCAGACGGAGCGAGCCTTCGCCGCCGAGATAGTCGGCCATACCTGCTTGGAACGAACCAACGAAAATTGTCATTTCGGCAACGAAACCGCTAAGACCGGGGAGGCCGAGCGAAGCCATACCGGCAATCACATAGCAAACAGAGAGGTAAGGCATAATCTGCATCATACCGCCCATCTGGGTGATTTCGCGAGTGTGAGTGCGGCCATAAATCATACCGATGAGGGCAAAGAAGAGTGCTGTCATCAAGCCGTGCGAAAGCATCTGCATAATGGCACCGGTCATTGCCGTGGTGTTGAGCATGAGGATGGCGAAGAGCACAAGGCCGCAGTGCGACACCGACGAATAGGCGTTGATATATTTGAGGTCGGTCTTGACGCAGGCGCAGAAAGCACCATATACAACAGAGATACCTGTGAGAATCAAGAAGATGAACGACAGTTCCTGTGCAGCCTGAGGCATGAGATAGATGGCCACGCGGAAGCAGCCGTAGCCACCGAGCTTCATAAGAACGCCGGCATGGAGCATCGACACTGCCGTGGGAGCCGAAGCATGACCGTCAGGGCTCCAGGTGTGGAAGGGGAACATTGCACCAAGAACACCGAAACCAACGAAGGTCATGGGGAAGAGGAATGTCTGCCAGCCGTGGGGAATGGCGTTGTGGTTTGCAATTTCAACAATGTTCCATGTCAGAGGTGCTCCTTCGGGAGCCGAGTGGTAGTAGATGCCTATGAGACCCAGCATCAGGAAGGCCGAACCGCCCATGAGCATGAGCGTAAGCTTCATGGCCGAATAGTTCTTGCGTCCCGAGCCCCACACGCCGATGAGCAGGTACATGGGGATGAGGGCCACCTCATAGAACATGAACATGGTGAACAGGTCGATGGAGATGAAGAAGCCGAACACGCCGGTCGACAGAAGGATGAGCCAGAGGAAGAAGGCCTTGGGGTTGTCGATTTTCCACGAAGCAAAGCTGCCGGTGAGAAGAATAATCGACGACAGCAGAAGCATGGCTATCGAAATGCCGTCGACACCAACGGCGAGGTTGATGTGGAGCGGTGCAAACCAGGTCCACGAATCGGTGAAGAGCATGGGGGCTGTTTCGCCGGCCTTGCGGAGGCCGATATAGTCGAGCAGCAGAACTACCGACAGCACAGTCAGCGCCAATGAGCCGACAACGGCCACCGCGCGTATCTGACGGACATTGCGGCTCAGAGCAACGCCCGCAAGCATCAACAGCGGTATGATGACGAAGTAGATCAGTATATTGGAAAACATGATGTGATTGATTTATACTTTAACTGTTGTGGTAGTTTAGAGCAGACAGACTATTGTGATAACACCAAGAGCAAGGGCTCCCATGAGGTACCACCACACATACATCTGGATTTGACCCGACTGCAGGGTTTTGATAGCGTTCGATGTCTTGTTGGTAACGGTGGCGAAAGCATCCATCGTGCCATCGATGATATGACGGTCGAACCATGCCAGCGAGCGGCAGACAATGCCAAAAATAATCTTGTGGGTGATGAACATATAGAGTTCGTCCCAGTAGAAGCGGTGGAAGCTCCATTTCCACAGCGAGGGCATTGCATTGCGGAATTTCTCGGGCAGAGAGTTCTCTTTCTTGTACATTACCCATGCCAGGGCGATGCCGGCTATGGCAACGGCAAGACTGACTGCGGCCACGCCCCAGTTGAAGTGGGCCATAAAGTCGTAGGGAACGCCGTTCCAGCTCACAAGCTTGCCGAAGGGAATGAACCCGGCCACACACGAAATGGCAGCAAGGATGATGAGAGGCAGCGACATGGTCCAAGGCTGGTCGTGGGGAGCGTGGTGGCCTTCGGGTGTCTTATGTTCTTTCCACCAGAAGATGAGGAAATAGAGACGGAACATATAGAAGGCGGTGAGACCGGCCACCATCGACATCCACAGATAGGCTACCCAGTCGTAACCCATGCAGGCGCTCAGGATTTCGTCCTTGGAGAAGAAGCCCGAGAAGGGGATGATGCCCGCAATGGCAAGACAGCCTATGAGGAAGGTGATGTGGGTGATGGGCATGTGTTTGCGCAGACCGTGCATGGCGGTGTAGTCGTTTGAGCCTATGGCATGAATCAGAGCACCTGCGCCAAGGAAGAGCAAAGCCTTGAACATGGCGTGTGTGAACAGATGGAACATCGAGGCCATATAGCCCAGACCTTCGTGAACTTCAGGACGTGCAACGCCAAGCGAAACCATCATGAAGGCAATCTGCGATATTGTCGAGAAAGCGAGCACTCGTTTGATGTCGATCTGTGTGCAGGCTACCACTGCCGCATAGAAAGCTGTGATAGCTCCCACAACAGTGATGATCACCATCGAACTGTTTTCCATCAGATAGAGCGGGAAGAGGCGGGCAACAAGGTAGACACCGGCAACAACCATTGTGGCGGCGTGGATGAGGGCCGACACAGGAGTGGGACCTTCCATGGCATCGGGAAGCCAGATGTGCAGAGGCATCATGGCCGATTTGCCCATGCCCCCCATAAAGATGAGCACCAGAGCCCAGGTGAGCACCGATGCGCCCATAAATGTGGGAGCGGCGCTGTTTTCAAAGATGGAACGAATCGAAGCGGCTGTGTCGAGGTTTACCTGGCTCACACCGGCCATGCCCTCGACGGGAATGGAGGTCAGCTCGGTGAAGTTGAAGGTGCCTGTATAGTACGACAGTACAAGGATACCGATCAGGAAGCCCAAATCGGCAAAACGGGTGACAATAAATGCTTTTTTCGATGCCGACACAGCCGAGGGCTTGGTGTAGTAGAAGCCGATGAGCAGGTAGGACGAAGCACCCACGAGTTCCCAGAAGATGTACATCTGGAAAATGTTGGTGGCCACAACAAGGCCGAGCATCGAGAAGCTGAACAGCGACAGGAAAGCGTAGAAACGCTGGAAGCCGTGTTCGTACACCCCATGGTGGTCGCGCATATAACCAAGGCTGTAGAGATGCACCATAAACGAGATGGTGGTGATCACCACAAGCATCATTGCCGAGATGGGGTCGAGCAAGAAGCCCAGTTTAATGACAAGGCTTTCGGTGAACTGCAGCCATGTCTGGTCGAAGACAAGGAACTGCAGGCGGTCGCCGGCAGCATTGACAAATTCCGGAGCTCCGCTGAAGAAATAATTGAACGCAGTATAATAGGAGAGTACGAGGACAGTGCCCATACCGAGCGTGCCCAGGGTGCCGGCCAGCTTATGTGTCATCTTCATTCCCAGAAGGCCCAGGAATATGAACATGAACAGCGGAATGGCCAGAATTAGAATAGGAACGGTAACATCCATGGCGCTTAGAATTTCATTTCGTTAAGTGAGCGAACGTCGATATTTCGTGCCGCCCTGAAGATGTTGATAATAATGGCAATTGCAATGGCAGTCTCGGCTGCGGCAATGGCAATTGCAAAGAGAGTGAAGAACATACCTTCCATCTGGCCGGGGAATAGAAAGCGGTTGAATACAACAAAGTTGACATCAACGGCATTGAGCATCAGCTCCAGCGAGATGAGCATGGCAATCATGTTTTTGCGTGTGATGAAACCATACACTCCGCAGCAGAACATAATCAGAGCCGGGATAAGATAATATATAGCTGTAATTTCCATAGTGGTGTCAACGTTTACGGGCAACAACAACGCCGCCGATTATACATGCCAAAAGCAGCACACTCACAGCTTCGAAAGGCAGGAGATATTCGCCTTCGCCGGTGCCCAGCAAGGTTTGGCCTATGAGCTGCATGTCGGGGTTCTCCATGGCAGGCTTGGGAGCGAAAACCATCGAAGTGCGGCACAACAAAGCCCAGCCCGAAACAAGGAGCATGGCCACGGCGCCAACGGCACCGAGAAGTCGCGATTTGGAAGTGAGCCGCTCGGTGTTGTCACCGGGCTTGGATGTGAGGAGGATGGCAAATACAAATAGCACCACAATGCCACCGGCATATACCGCAATCTGCACAGCGCCGAGAAATTCGTAGTCGAGCATGAAGTAGACCACGGCGGCGGCAAAAAGGGTAAACAGCAGGTAGGTGGCGGCACGAAGTATTTTTCGTGTCGTAACGGCCATCACAGAGAAGACAATCATCGACAATGCGACGATGAAATACAAAATTATGCTTCCTACTGATTCCATATATTATTAGTTCTTATTATTTATCGGTGTTGTCGGCGGCGGGGGCAGCTTTTGGAGCCTCGGCTGCGGGAGCGGCCTTGGGTGCTGCTGCCGGAGCGGCTGCGGGGGCTTCCTCTTCGGGCTCGGGGAGGTAGTTGAGCTGCTTCACCAGCTTGGAACGGGTAAACACTGCCTGTTCAAAATCGTTGTTGAACTCAATGGCCCCTGTCGGGCAGTTGGTGACGCACAGTTGGCAGAATGTGCAGCTGCCAAGATCATAGAAATATTTGTCGAGTTTTTTCTTCTTCTTGCCGTCGGGAGTGGTCACCATCTTGGTTTCGATGGTGATTGTACCATTGGGGCAATTACGCTCGCACATTCCGCAAGCAATGCATTTGTGACGGCCCTGCTCATCGTACTTGAAAAGCAGCTGAGCGCGAAAACGTTCCGGCCATTTATGCTCAGAGCGGTTTTCGGGATAACACTCGGTAATTTTCGGGGTTACGAATTCTTTGCCGGTGACTTTCATGCCCTTTAGAAGGCTTGCCACACCGGAACCCAGAGATTTGAAGTATTCTGCTACACTACCCATTGGAAAAGGTGTCTATTGTTTAGCTTGTTATATATTAATACTGTGTCAGTCGCGTTTCTGACCGCCGACAATGTCGAGCAGTTCGGTGGTGATACTTTGCTGACGAAGTTTGTTATAGTCGAGTTGAAGTTGCTCAAGAAGTTTCTGAGCGTTGTCGTTGGCACTTTGCATTGCCATGACGCGGGCTGCTTGCTCCGAAGCACGGTTCTGTGCAAAAGCTTCCTGCATCTGCGACAGCAGATACATTGGCAACACAGTGTTGAAGATGGTCGAAGCATCGGGCTCGAAAAGGTAGGGACGCCCCGTCGACTTGCTGTTGGCAGACAATTCGTCAGGGCTTATAGGCAGGTACTGACGCGAAAGGAAACGCTGGCGTCCGGCCGAATAGTAGTGCATGTACTGGAGCATCACACGGTCGTAGGAACCTGAGAGAAATTCTTTTTCGAAACCGGATGCAAAAGTTTTCACAGCATCGCCTTCCGACTTAGAATCGATATCGACCGAAGCTTCAAGCTTGAGATTTGGGTCGGAAAGAGTGATTTTTTGCATGGCACGAGCCATCTTCTTGCCCACGGGATAGAGATCGATCTTCACGCCTTCGCCGTAGTCGCTGCGTAGCTGAGCAAGGGTTTCGAGGGTGTTTTTGAAGATGTTGACGTTGTAAGCGCCACAGAGGCCGTCGTCGCTGCCCAGCACAACGACAGCCACACGCCGCACTTCGGGACGTGTGGCTGTCAGAGGTGAGCTTACGGGAGCATCAGAGCTAAGAAGGTTGCCAATAATGGTCTGGACACACTCACGGAAAGGCATCAGGCGTTTGAGCACGCCTTCAGCCTTGTGCATCTTGGCAGAAGAAATCATTTTCATCGCCCCGGTAATTTTTTCGGACGATGCCACAGAGCCTATACGGCTTTTAAGTTCGCGAAGGGTTGCCATTGCTGGTTTTTATTTTTAGCTCTTGAATAGTCTGTTTAAAATGTTTAAGCTTTGAAACGAGCGGCCACTTCTGTAGCTGCGGCCGACAGCTTGTCGGCCACCTCGTCGGTCATGGAGCCCTTTGCGAGCTGAGCCATGGCCTCGGCGTTCTTGGCGTGCATCAGCTGCAGGAATTGCTTTTCGAAATCGGCCACTTTATCCAGAGGCACTGTTTCGAGCAAGCCATGGACACCGCAGAAAATCACTGCAATTTCGTCTTCTACGGCCATGGGGTGATACTGCGGCTGGATAAGCAGACGTTCGTTCTTCTGACCTTTGTCGATGACACGGGCAGTTACGGCATCCATATCACCGCCAAACTTGGTGAAGGCCTCGAGTTCGCGGAACTGTGCCTGGTCGATTTTCAAAGTGCCGGCCACTTTCTTCATGGCCTTTACCTGGGCCGAACCACCTACACGCGACACCGAGATGCCCACGTTGATAGCCGGACGTATACCACGGTTGAAAAGGGCTGTTTCGAGGAATATCTGACCGTCGGTGATCGAAATCACGTTCGTGGGGATATAAGCCGAAACGTCGCCGGCCTGTGTTTCGATGATAGGCAGTGCGGTGAGCGAACCACCGGCTTTCATAATTGGTTTGAGAGCCTCGGGAAGGTCGTTCATCTGCGAAGCCACTTCCTGATTATCGATAATCTTTGCGGCACGTTCGAGCAGACGGGAGTGGAGATAGAATATATCGCCCGGATATGCCTCGCGGCCCGAGGGGCGTTTGAGGATAAGCGACACTTCGCGGTAGGCCACGGCCTGTTTCGAGAGGTCATCGTAAACGATGAGCGCGTCACGGCCGGTATCGCGGAAAAATTCGCCGATTGCCACACCGGCAAAGGGAGCGAAGTAGCGCATGGCAGCCGATTCCGAAGCCGTTGCTGCAACGACAACAGTGTAGTCGAGAGCACCGTGCTGGCGTAGAGTCTCTACAAGGGCTGCTATCGACGATGCCTTCTGGCCGATGGCTACATAGATACAGTATACGGGTTTGCCTTCCTCAAAGTTCTTGCGCTGGTTGATGATGGTGTCGATTGCAATGGCAGTCTTGCCAATCTGACGGTCGCCGATGATTAGCTCGCGCTGGCCGCGTCCGATTGGCACCATTGCATCGATAGCCTTGAGACCGGTCTGCAGGGGCTGCTTAACGGGCTGGCGATAGATCACGCCGGGGGCTTTGCGCTCCAGGGGCAGGCGGATTAGGTCGCCGGCAATGGGACCGCGGCCGTCGATGGGCTCGCCAAGGATGTTGATCACACGGCCGAGCAAACCTTCGCCAACGGGAATTGAGGCAATCTGGCCTGTGCGACGGACGTTCATGTTCTCGGTCACTTTGTCGATGTCATTCAGCAGAATGACACCCACATTGCTCTCTTCGAGGTTCATAGCCACGCCCTTGACACCGTTTTCGAATTCCACAAGCTCATTGGCACCGACATTGTCGAGGCCGTAGACGTGGGCCACGCCGTCGCCCACGTTGAGGACGGTACCCACTTCCTCGAAAGTCACCTTCGAATTGATGTTTTCGAGTTGTTGCTTAAGAACTTGGGAAATCTCGCTTGGATTTATCATTTGCGGGGATTGCTTGTTGTTTTTGAATAGGTAGACGGAGATAGTCTTAATCGATGAGTTTCAGCCTCAGGTTTTTGAGCTGCGTTCTCACCGAGGCGTCGAGTCGTTCGGAGTTGACAGTCACTGTAAAACCGCCGATTAGCGACGGGTCGACACGATAGTCGTATTCGAACTTCCCTTTGCCAATATGATTCTCAATGATACTCTCGAGGCGGCTGCGCTCATTGTCGGCCAACTTGGCAGCGCTTACAATGTCCACACGGTAGATGGAGTGCTTCTCGCGATATAGGGCGATGAAAGCAAGTGCAATGTCGCGAGCAAGGTCGAGACGCTCGTTTCTCTCGAGGAGTTTTATGAAATCGTTGAAGACAGGGTCGATATCTGGGCTGTCGGCCCCGTAGGCGGCAGTGGTGAGCAGCCGTGCTTTGTCGCCTTTGGCGACAAAGGGGTTGGCCACCGTGCCGGCAAGCCCGGGAGTGTCGGCAAAAGCATTTGCCAGACGCCCCATGGCGGCATAGAGCGCGTCGATGTCGTTGCGTTCATAGCCCACCTCATAGAGTGCCTTGGCATAGCGTCGTGGAATAAGGCCCTGGTCCATAGCGTCGATTAGTTCTTAGATTCTATATCATCGAGGAGGCTGTCGACGAGTTTGTTCTGGGCTTCATCGTCCTTCATCTGGTTGTGGACAATTTTGCCTGCAATCTGAATTGCAAACTCGCTGACCTGGTTGCGGAATTGCTGTTGAGCCTCTTTCTGCTGTTGTTGAATTTGGAGCTTGGCGCTTTCCATCACCTTTTGAGCTTCGACTTGTGCTGCAGAGCGTGCCTCTTCGATGATTTGTGTTTTCATCTTGTCGGCTTCTCGCAGTATGTCCGCCTGTTGGCGTCGGGCATCGTTGAGATAGTCCTCGGCTTCCTGACGGGCATTGTCGAGCTGGGCTTTAGCGGCCTGGGCATATTCCACCCCTTTGTCGATGAGTTCGGCACGGCTGTCGACACTCTTCAGAATCATTGGCCAGGCAAATCTCCACAGAACGATGAAGAGAATGCCGAATGCCACGAACATCCAGAATATCAAGCCGAAGTCGGGAGTGAATAGTTCCATTTAGGTCTGCTATAGGGTGATTAGAGGAACAGGCAGAGAGCGCAGACGATAACGGCGAAGAGGGCCACACCTTCGACAAGGGCGGCAATCACAATCATGTTACTGCGGATGTCGCCGGCTGCTTCGGGCTGACGGGCGATGGCTTCCATGGCCGAAGCGCCGATTTTACCGATGCCAATACCTGCGCCGATGGCTGCGATGGCTGCGCCAATGCTGGCGCCGAGTCCCAATACGGGAGCAATTTCTGCTAAAAGTCCTAACATAGTAGTTTGTTGTTTATGGTTGTTTTTTTATTTATTAGACTAAGGTTGGTTTATACCAACGCATCCTCTATCTTTTTGCCTACGCTTTCGTGCTGCTCTTCGTCGTGGTGCTCCTGGGCTATGCCTATGAAGATGGTGGAGAGCATCGTAAACACATAGGCCTGGATGAAGCTCACAAGCACATCAATCAAAAGCATGAAGATGGAGAATATGAGCGAAATCACTGTTGCACCGCCTCCGGCAACGGGGCTGATGGCCGAAAAGATGAAGATGAGGAGGGTGAGTGTGATCACAATCATGTGGCCGCCCATCATGTTGGCGAAGAGACGGACGGTGAGAGCTGCCGGCTTGGTGAACATGCCGAAGACTTCAATCACCTGCATGATTGGAATGGGGCATTTGAGCCAGATGGGAACATCGGGCCAGAAAATTTCTTTCCAGTAGTGCTTCTTGGCAAAAAGGTTGGTGGCAACAAAGGTGCAGATGGAAAGAACGAGTGTCACTGCTATATTGCCCGTCAGGTTGGCACCGCCGGGGAATATCACCACGAGGCCCAGAAGGTTCATGGTGAGGATGAAGAAGAACACCGTCATAAGATATGGTGCGAACTTCGATGCCGATTTTCCGAGGATAGGTTTCACCACGCCGTCGTAGACAAAGGTGACGCAGGCTTCAATTGCCCCGAGACCCTTGCGGGGGGCTTTGTTGGGATGATGCTTCAGATAGCGTGCAAGCCATATCATCAGACCGCCCACAAGGAAGATGGTGATGAAGAGAGCGCACACGTTCTTGGTGATGGAGATGTCGATGGGACAGACTTCCTGACCGTTGACAATTTCTACGACCTTGCCTTTGTACTTGCTCCCCGCGCCGGCAATGACAAAAGTGTGTCCGTTGTCGTCGTAGCTTGCGCCGTGTTCGAGACGGGCCGAGGAGAAGCAGTGAAGACCGTCGCCGGCCCATACAATCACCGGTAGCGGAATGCGCTTGTGGTGATTGAAGGGCACTTCCCAACCATATCCGTCGAGCAGATGCTCAAAGATTATTTCTTTGGGATTGATTGCCTTTTCTGTATCGGCATCTTCGTCGGCGGCAGCCATGGCGGGCATGGCGACCGAAGCTATGATGACAAAGCACAAGGCTTTGACCATCTGTATTGCTCGTGTGAAGTTTAATATACGCATACCGATACAATGTTGGAATCCACATCGACAATACCACCCGTAATCTCGGTTGCCGACTGCACGCCTGTCTCGTCGGTGTAGCGGATGCTACCGCTCGTGAGCGTGGCAAGCAGCGAGGCATGGTTCTGAAGGACGGTGAACTCGCCCATCGAACCCGGTAGGGTGACCATGCTCACCGTGCCGCGGTAGAGCACGTTATCGGCCGATATAATGTTTAGGGTCATTGTCGTTGAATTGTTATGGTGTTATTTCACTTCTGCCAGCAGGCGTTTGCCTTTCTCGATTGCCTCGTCGATGGTTCCCACATTCATAAATGCCTGTTCGGGATATTCGTCCATCTCGCCGGAGAGAATCATCTTGAAGCCGCGTATTGTCTCGCTCAGGGGCACCATCACGCCGGGCAGACCGGTGAACTGCTCTGCCACGTGGAATGGCTGCGAGAAGAAACGCTGGGCACGGCGTGCGCGGGCAACGACAAGTTTGTCTTCGTCCGAAAGCTCGTCGACACCGAGGATGGCAATGATGTCCTGCAACTCGTTATATTTCTGCAGAAGCTGCTTCACAGCCTGGGCGGTGTTGTAATGTTCTTCGCCGATGATGTTGGGGTCGAGAATACGCGATGTCGATTCCAGAGGGTCTACAGCCGGATAGATACCAAGCTCGGTAATTTTACGGCTGAGCACAGTGGTGGCATCGAGGAAGTTGAAAGTTGTAGCCGGAGCCGGGTCGGTAAGGTCGTCGGCCGGCACATAGATGGCCTGAACCGAGGTGATCGAACCGTTTTTGGTGGAGGTGATTCGTTCCTGAAGGGCACCCATTTCCGATGCCAGTGTGGGCTGGTAGCCCACGGCCGAAGGCATACGTCCCAGAAGGGCCGACACTTCCGAACCAGCCTGGGTGAAACGGAAGATGTTGTCGATAAACAGCAGGATGTCCTTGCCGCCGGCATCGCCGTCGCGGAACTGCTCTGCCACCGTAAGGCCCGACAGGGCCACACGCAGACGAGCACCCGGCGGTTCGTTCATCTGGCCGAACACCAGGGTAGCCTGCGAATCTTTGAGTTTATCTTTGTCGACGTCGGCAAGATTCCACTCGCCGCGTTCCATACCTTCCTGGAACTTTTCGCCATATTTCATAACGCCGCTCTCAATCATCTCGCGCAGCAGGTCGTTGCCTTCGCGTGTGCGTTCGCCTACACCGGTGAACACCGAGAAGCCGTCGTGACCCTTTGCAATGTTGTTGATGAGCTCCATGATAAGCACGGTCTTGCCCACGCCGGCACCGCCGAAGAGGCCGATTTTGCCGCCTTTGCTGTAAGGTTCGAGCAAGTCGATGACCTTGATGCCTGTCGAGAGGATTTCGGTGCCTATGGTGAGGTCTTCAAACTCAGGCGCAGGCTGATGGATGGGTCGCAGATGCTCGCGGTCGAGAGGTGCGAGTTTGTCGATGGCTTCGCCAATGACGTTTAGAAGGCGGCCTTTCACTTGCTCGCCTGTGGGAACTGCGATGGGACGGCCGAGGTTTTCGACAGTCATGCCGCGGCGAAGGCCGTCGGTGCTCTCCATTGCCACGCAGCGCACGGTGTCCTCGCCGATGTGCTGCTCAACTTCGAGGATTGTTTCGCCGCCATCGGGGCGCGCAATCTTCAAAGCTGTATAGATAGGCGGAATCTGCAGGTCGTCACCTTCGAAGATAACGTCGACAACAGGGCCTATGACTTGGGCTATTTTGCCTGGTTTTTCGCTCATATCAGTAGCGGATTATTGAGGGTTGTTTTTTTAGGTGTTAGAAGTGCCAGCCGGCGATGATGATGAGAACCATCAGCACAAGGTTGAAGAGGTTGATGGGGAGGAGATATTTCCATTCCAGCGACAACAGCTGGTCGATTCGCAGACGCGGGAATGTCCATTTGAACCAAATGATGATGAACGACAGCGCGATTGCTTTGCCAAGGAACCAAACAACAGACGGTATATAGTCCATGATGTGGTTGAAGGCATCCCATCCGGGAATGTGCAGTGGCATCCAGCCGCCGAAGAAGAGCAGCGAAGCCACGCCCGAAACGATGAAGAGGTTCAGATATTCGGCAAGGTAGAAGAAGCCGAAGTGCATACCCGAATATTCGGTGTGATAGCCGGCGGTGAGCTCGCTCTCGGCCTCGGGAAGGTCGAAGGGGCCGCGGTTGGTTTCGGCTGTGCCGGCAATCATATAGATTACAAATGCTATGACAGCGGGGATGTGACCTTTGAAGATGAACCACAGGTTCTCCTGCTCGGCAACAATGCCGCTCACGCTCATGGTGCCGGCAAGGCATACCATTGTGATGACCGACAGGCCGATGGACAATTCGTAGCTCACCATCTGCGCTCCCGAACGGAGCGAACCGATGAGAGTGAACTTGTTGTTCGACGACCATCCGGCAAGGAGGATGCCCAGCACGCCGATCGACGACACGGCGATGAGGAAGAAAATGCCTATGTTGAAATCAATCACCTGCAGACCATTGCCCCAGGGGAGCACTGCAAAGGCAAGCATCGAGGCGATAATCACCAGATAGGGTGCCAGAGCAAAAAGGAAGCGGTCGATATGGTTGAGGTGGATAATCTCTTTGATGAGCATCTTGAACATATCGGCGAAGCTCTGCAGAAGACCCATAGGGCCTACGCGGTTAGGACCGAGACGGCACTGGAAAGCGGCGCAGAGCTTGCGTTCGTAGTAGATATAGAATAATGCCAGCAGGGCGTAGACCAAGAGAAGGCCCACGCCGATGAGCAGACATTCGACGGTGACGGATAGCCAGCCCGGCATGAAGGAGCGCAGCGAGTTGTCGACCCATGTGGTGAGGAATGAAAAATCCTGCATATTGCTGTTAAATTACTGATTTAGCGTTATTTTTCTTAATAAATCAACGGTCGATGTCGGGCACGATATAGTCAAGCGAACCGCCGATGGTGATGAGGTCGGCAATTTTCATGCCGCGTGTGATGTGATCCACCACTGCGGCCTGGGGCAGACAGGGCGGGGCAATCTTCAGACGGTAGGGCTTGGTGGTGCCGTCGCTCTCGAGATAGAGGCCGAAAGCTCCGCGGCATCCCTCGGTGAGCTGGAACCAGCTTCCTGCGGGCAGTTTGAGCACCTTGGGCACTTTCACGCAGTATTCGCCGTCGGGGATATTGTCCACAAGCTGGGCAAGAATCTTTGCCGATTCTTCCATTTCGCGCATGCGGCATTTGAAGCGGGCCATGGAATCGCCCTCAGTCATCACCACTTCCTCAAAGTCGAGCTCGCCGTAGATGCTGTATGGGAAAAGCTTGCGCATGTCGCACGCCCAGCCCGAAGCACGGCCCGAGGGGCCGGTGACGCCGTAGGCAATGGCATCTTCGCGACTGAGAACGCCAACACCCTCCATACGGTTTCGGGCAATTACGTTGCCGGTGAAGATTTCGTTGTATTCCTTGATGTTTTTAGGCAGCACTTCGAGCAGGGCCTTTACGTCGTCCCGGAAGTCGGGAGCGAGGTCTTGCATCACGCCGCCTATGCAGTCGTAGTTGAACGTCATACGTGCGCCGCAGGTCTTCTCCATGATGTCGAGAATCTGTTCGCGCACACGCAGTGCGTAGAAAAGCATGGTCGTTGCACCGAGGTCCATGCAGTAAGTGCCTATGAAGAGGCAGTGCGAGGCAATACGCGACAACTCATCCATCATCACACGTATCACCTGTGCGCGGCGGCTGATTTCGATGCCGGCGGCTTTCTCATAGAGCATGCACAGGGCGTGGTGGTAGTTGTGGGCCGAGAAGTAATCCATACGGTCCATAAAGTGGAGCGTCTGCGGATAGGTGAGGTTCTCGCACAGTTTTTCGATGCCACGGTGTATATAACCCATGTAGACATCGATTTTTTTGATGGTCTCGCCGTCGACAGCGGTGCGGAAACGGAGCACGCCGTGTGTGGCGGGGTGCTGCGGGCCGATGTTCACCACAAAGTCGTCCTTGGCAAAGACGCGTTCTTCGTGTTTTTGAGGTTTGCCGTCGGCATCGAGTGTCCAGACATCGGTAAAGTCGCTCTGTCGTTCGTTTTCGGTGCTCACGGGGTTGACAGCCGGGTCGGCGTCGTAGTCTTTGCGCAGCGGATAGCCCACCCAGTCGATATTGAGGAAGAGACGGCGCATATCGGGGTTGCCGATGAATACAATGCCGAAGAAGTCGTACACTTCGCGCTCGTAGAGCGTAGCCACGTTCCAAACATCGGCGGCCGACGGCATGTAGGGAAGCTCGCGTGTTCCCTCGGCAATGACTTTGATGCCCACAACTTCGTTAGTAGCGGTAGACATCACATAATATATAGCCCCCATGCTTTCGGTCCAGTCCATACCCACAATTGTTGTGAGGAAGTCCATACCCATATCGTTGCGCAAGGCAAGAGCGAGGTCGTGCCATTGAGCAGCGGCGACGGTTACGACGGGAGCGCTGTCGCCCTCGCTCACGGCAGCATCCGGCAGGAGGGCTTTGATTTTTTCTATTGTTTTGTTCGTGTTAGCCATTTTCTGTTGTCGGTCAATGGTTTAATCCTCGACACCCTCCACGGGGTGCGCGGCAAGGAACTCTTTTTGTTTCTCTTGACGGTTGACACCGCCGAAGAAGCGCTCAACCTTGATTTTGCGCGAAAGCTGCATGATGCCGTAGATCATGGCCTCGGGACGCGGGGGACAACCGGGCACAAACACATCGACGGGCACAATGTCCTCGATGCCTTTTGCCACATGGTAGCTTTTGCGGAAGGGACCGCCGGAGATTGCGCAGCTGCCGCAGGCTATTACATACTTAGGCTCGGCCAGCTGGTCGTAGAGGCGGCGGAACACGGGCACCATGCGGTGCACAATGGTGCCGGCCACCATCATGAAGTCGGCCTGGCGTGGCGACGAACGTGCCACTTCCCAGCCGAAGCGGGCCATGTCGAAACGTGCGGCTCCAAGGCTCACAAATTCTATGCCGCAGCAGCTGGTGGCAAAAGTCAGCGGCCAGATGGAGTTGGAACGGCCCCAGTTGATTAGCTTATCGAGCGAGCCGACAACTACATTTGTTCCCGACTGGCGAAGTTCATCGACGAGTTTTTCGATGTACTCATTTTCCTTCCATGCCTCGTAGGGCATGCTTTTTGTAGTTACTTCCATTCAAGTGCTCCTTTCCGCCAGGCATAAACAAGGCCCAGCACAAGTATGCCGAAAAATACGGCAATGCTTATCAAGCCATCGACACCGAGTTCGCGCATGCGCAGCGCCCAGGGGAAAAGGAAGACGGTCTCGACATCGAACATAAGGAACAGAATGGCAAACAGATAGTAGCCTACATGGAACTGCGACATGCTTTCGCCGCGTGTGGGAATACCACATTCATAGGCTTCACCCTTTTGAGGATTGAACGAACGTGGCGAAATCAGCTTGGCGATCCATAGCGCCAGAAAGACCAGGGCCACGCCTGTGAGCAGCGCCACGATGCCCAGCAGGCCGTTGTTCTCTATTCCGAAGATGGCTGTTGTGATCATATAATGATTGCTTATTTTATAATATTCTTCTGTATGTCTACATGGTTAAAGCCTGCGGGCACTGACCCGGAGGAACACGATGGAGAGAATTTTCTGCAAAGATACACTTTTTTTCTTGAATACCGATAAAAAAACAGCAAGATTTCGGCTTGCCTGCAATTGAAATGCAAAGAAATGCGAGCGCGAAGCCATGGAGGCGAGGTGTCCCCACCTCGCCCGGAAGCAATACAGCAGCGGTTTATTAAATATTTAATGTACGCCTCTGGGTAGCAGGGCAAGCAGCCTGCCGGGCGAGGTGGGGACACCTCGCCTCCATGGCTTCGCGCTCGCGTTTTCACCAATCGGCATTCACCGACCAACACCCCCCCAAAAAAACAAAGCGCCTCCCCGTAAGAGAAGGTGCTTTGTTTGGAATGGGTTATCGTTATTCTGCAACGCAGATCGATACACGGTTGAGGATGGGGCTGTCGAAGGGCTGAGCTTCTTCTTCACCCATGCTCTTGGCCACAATGCGGTCGGCAGCGATGCCGAATTTGCCTGTGAGGGCATCCACAACAGCCTGTGCACGTTTGGCGGCGAGACGGAGGTTGAGAGCCATCGAGCCTGTACCCTTGTCGGCATAACCGGTGATGGTAACAGTAGCTTTGGGGTTGTCCTTGAGGAAGGTGGCAATCTCTGCTACGTTGTACATCTGGTCCTGAGTGATGCGGGTTGTCGAAATCTTGAAGAAGACGTTGCGTTTGAGCACAGCGGGAGCCTCTTTGTAGACAATCTTCTCAACGATTTTTTCAACAGGCACTTCAACAATCTTCTCAACATATTCGGTTTTGGCCTCGACAGCTGCGGGGCGAGTTGTCTTGGTGTAGCCGGGATATACGTTGGAAGAGCTGCTCTTGCCGAAGGTGTATTTCACACCGGCAAGGAAGTTGAAAGTCCAGTCGGCATTTTCAGCTTTCTTGCTGTTGTAGCCGTCGGGGAGCACATTGGCCTGGAGTTCGATGCCTACCTTCACGTTGTTGGACACGCGGTAGTCACCATAGATACCAAACTGGCCGACGAAACGGACCTTAGAGCCGTCCCAGAGATTACCGAGGGCATCGGGACGCTTGTCAGCTTGTTCGATAGCCTCATAAGCGAGGTTCGACAGAGTGCGGTTAGCATCCTGAGCTTCGTCGTTGTTCCAGGCAACGTTGAAACCGATACCGGCAAGAACACCGGCAGAGAACTTACGTTCGGGGTTGAAACCGCCGAGAAGGTTTACGAGGTCGGCAGTAATGGCCACTGTGGGCTGGAAGTAGTTGAACTTCCATGTGCATCGAGTGTTCCACACCTGCATCGAGCCTTTGCTTGTCCAGCCATTGAGGGCGAGACGGGCTCCGAAGACGGGGGTGAAGTTATAACCGCCGGCAAGCTGGGCATTGAACGATGCCAATTTACCGAAAGAAGCTTCGCCCAGGGTCTCCTGAAGTCCCACCTGAGCCTGGCCGTACCAGTGGGGTTGGAACTGGTATTCAACAACTTCGCCTGCGGCCTGGGCAAAAGCACAAGTCGATGCCAGAGCGAGAGTGGCTGAAAGGAATAATTTATTGAATTTCATCGATAAAGTTCTTTAGAGTTAATAGTTAACCTTGAGCGAGCTTATTTTGCGTCGATAGTGAAGTAGTAGCGAGCGGTCGAAGTTTTGCCGTGGAAGTCGACACCGCGATAGGTGATTTCGTAGGCATAAACGTGGCCTTTTTCTACTACGCCCTTGGTTGTAACAGTAACAGCTTTCTGGTTGCCGTCGAGAACGGTGGCCATTGAGCTTGCGCTGTTAGCCTTGGCAAGGAGTTCGGGACTTGTGATGTCGACACCGTCTTTTTCAATCTTGGTGACAGCAACGAACTTCTTGTAGCAAGGAGCAACTGTTTCGAAGTTGAAGGTTGTAGCCCAGAGGTTGAAACCTTCACCGCCGTTCCACTTGAAGGGAGTGTAGCTGCCTTCGGTGTTGGAAACCATGCCTGCACCACCGTCGGGGAGGTTGTAGAACATAGCAACCTGCATGTAGTGGTTGGGCTGGCTGAGGATGTGGCTCAGACGGTCGTTCCAGCTGTTGTAGCGTTCGATGAGGCTGTTGAGACGGCCGAGGTATTTTTCGCTGTTGATTTCGTCAACGAGGTTGTCGAGTTTGTCCTGGATAGAGCCGATCATGTCGTTAACCTGACCTTCGATGCTTGTGATGAGACCTTCTTTGTAGTCGGCATCGCCGGGATTACCCTTGCCATAGAGAACTTCGTTGAGGGCATTTTCAATCTGCTTGTTGATGCTTTCCTGGTAGTCGGGATCGCCGGGTTCGCCCTTGCCTTCAATCCAGTCGGTAACAGTCTGCTGCATGTTTTTGATGAGCTGGTCGATTTGGTCGGAGGGAACGGTGATTTCCTGCCAGTAGCCGTCCATGTTCTGCCAGTCATCGGGAAGAACAGCTTTGGTGGGATCGGCGGGGTCTACATCGAATTTTGCAGGAATCTTAACTTTGATGTTGAGCTGCTGTGTGTTGTCCCAGCTGATGCCTTCAATCTCCAGATCGAGAGTAACATCACCTACTTCGAAAGGTTTGATGTTGAGGTTAACAAGGTCTTTCGAAATTTCGATAGGATTGACATGGGGGAAGGGGCTTTCGAACGACGAACCACGGAGTGTGGTGAACGACAGAGGCTTGGCAGCTGTAACGGCTACGCCATACTGCGAAAGAACTGCGTTTTCGGTCGATTCGAGGAAGTCGTTACCGTCGTTTGTCCAGTCGTAGCGGAGAGCGTAGGCGGGGCATACGTCCTTGAGCTGGTTGTAGAGCTTGGCGGCAAGAGAGGCAACGCTACCGAGAGTGCGGTTGTTGAATGCGTCTTTAGCAGCCTGGAGCAAACCGTCTTCTACACGAACTTTGATGTTCTGCAGAGCAACGCCGGCTTCCTGGTTGTTTTCGGGAAGAGTAGCGGTAACTTCGTAGAAACCATTGCCGGAGTAAGCGCGGCTGAAGCCCATGGTGAGGAGCTTGTCGCTGGGTTTAACCGAGAGAGCAACGGGAGCTTTCTCCATGCGGGAGTTCTCGAAGCTGAAGCCGTCCACGTTGATGTTTACGGCAACGGGGTTGACGGTGAAATAGAGAGTACCGAGGCTGGCCTGGTGGATCCATCCGCCTACAGTTTCGTTAGCACCACCCATAACCTGGCCGAAGGGGTTACCGTTGATACCGGCATCGTCCATGGCCTGTGCGGGGAAGTTGATATCGGTGTCAGCCTTGCCGTAGAATGTCATAAGCATGTTGGAGCTGATGCCGAAGGGGGTGTTGAAGCCACCGAAGCAAGGGTTCCATGCCGAATGGAGAACAAGGCTGGTAACCATGTTGTCGAGACGTTCGAGGATGCCGTCAACCTGCTGCTGCAGACCCAAAATCAAGCTATAGTTGGCCTGAGTGGACTGGATGAGCTGGGAGTAGGTGTACCATTCTTCCTGACCGTTCAGATAGGGGTCGAGGCCGTCGGGGAACATCGAATCAAAAACGGTGTTGAGTTTCTCGAAGGTGCCATGGTAGTTCATGAGGTCCTTGAGGGCCTGTTCGTTGATTTCACCGGCTTCATCCTTGAGGTTTGCGAGCACTTTGTCGGCAGCTTCTTTGTTGTCGATTACCCACTGACCTGCAGAAAGGAGGGCACGGAACTGCTCAACGGTGTAGACATTGCCATCAGCGTCTTTGAAGTATTCTTCGACAGCACCGAGACGGGTCTGAAGATCGAGCACGTTTTTGATCAAGCCGGGTTTGGTTTCGTCACCTTCGACACCCCAGATAGCTTCGTTGATTTTGGAGAGGTCGCACTGGCAAGGAGTTTTGCCTAGCAATTCAAGCAGTTCGTCTGCTTTGTCAGCAAGTTTACCAAGAGAGACAGCATCAGCGAGAAGTTTAGAAAGATTGGAATTTTGATCTTTATAAGCCTCAGCAAGTTTCTCAAGATTTTCAACCTGGTCTTTGGTCAGTTCAAGGACACCGTTACCGTCACTGCCAAGTTTATCAAGTTGCTCCTGAAGTTTGGTAAGAGATTCTTTAGTAGCATACTCATCAGTCAGTTTCTGAGAAAGATCAGAAATCTTCTTTTCAAGATCTTTTTTGTCCTGGGCATTTGCACCCTCATGTTTCTTGAGAGCATCGAGCAGATCATTCTTCACCTGATCGATATTTCCTTGGCAATCCGTCTTAGCCTTGTCCAAATCCTGGGCAAGTTTGTCGAGTTCGCTTTTCAGAGTTGCGTTTTCACCCTTCATTTCGGTTGAGAGATCGTCGGTGTTATCCTTGCAAGAAGGCAAAGACACGGCACCGATACCGAGAGTGGCTACAAGCAACCCGATGACAAATTTCTTTTTCATCATTGTTGTGTTGATTAGACTTTTAGTTAATTAATATATTTATTTGTTTTATTATCATGTAATTAAAACACAATAAAGGACTACCGCAGAGCGGCGTGACTCGATATGCGTTGTGTAGAAAAGCACTTCATACGCTACAATTTTGGGCAAAGTTAATATAAAAAATCCAAATGTGCAATAAAAAAACTTCAACAGCACAGAAATATTAACACTCTGCCCCCAAAAAAAGTTCATGGCGGCAGCAAAACGGCAGCGCGAAGCCATGGAGGCGAGGTGTCCCCACCTCGCACGGCAGGCTGGTTGCCCTGCTACACAGAGGCGAGCATTTAATAAATGTATTGCTGCCGGGCGAGGTGGGGACACCTCGCTTCCATGGCTTCGCGCTCGCAAATACTACATTCCATATTCAAACATTGGTCCGGCGGCTTTTTTTGTTAAAATTTGGGGAGGTTTTTGGAAATGTGAAAAATTATTGAGAATTTTGTAGCTTAAAGTGCTCCGGCATCATTTCATTCACTTAGCAACAATACTATGCGTCGATTTTACACCTTTATAATAATATGCGCCGCCATGCTCCCGCTCATGGCCCAGGAACAAGCTGCAGAAAACGGCAATGTATTCAAGCGCTTCGGGCAATTCTGGAAGACAAATATCTACGACAACGGCATTTTCAGCCGTCTCGATGTTGGAGCCGGCCTCGGCACCGACGGTCTTGGGCTTGACATATCCACCAACGTCACCGACTATGTAAGGATACGCGGCGGTCTCAGCTGGACACCCGGCATCAAGGTACCCATGCACTTCGACCTTGAAAACTATACGACCGAAGGCGGCGTTAACAACGACAACTTCGATGACCTTGCCGCCCATCTGCGCCGATTCACGGGCATAGAAGTAGACCGTCAGGTTGACATCGACGGCCAGCCCGACATGCTAGCAGCCAAGGTGCTGGTCGACGTCTTCCCAATCAAGAATTGCGGCTGGCACATCACCGGCGGATTCTACTGGGGGAGCAGCAAGGTTGCCAAAGCGTGCAACACCATGGAAGAGATGCCCTCGCTCCTGGCAGTTAACATCTACAACCACGTAGACGAATACTTCGGCAGCGACGAGGCCCTCGACCCTATTATACCCGGAGTTAGCTTCTCGCCCGACTTTATCGACACCATGCGCGAAAAGTTTGAGGAAAACGGCGTTATGGGCATCCACATAGGCGATTTCAAGGACGGCACACCCTATATGATGCAGCCCGGCAGCGACGGCATGGTCAAGGCCCACGCCTTTGTGAACCGTTTCCGTCCATATGTGGGCACAGGCTGGACCTCACAGCTCGGCAAAGAAGGCCGCTGGCACTTTGATGTTGACTGCGGAGTGATGCTGTGGGGCGGAGCACCGAAAATCATCACCCACGACGGCATCAACTTGTGCGAGCTCGACAATGTTCGCGGCAAGGTTGGCGACTATGTTGACATTGTCAAAAGCCTCAAAGTCTATCCCACAGTGAGCGTACGATTCTCATATACAATCTTCTAAGATGGAACCAGACAAAGAAAAGACAGCCAGTGAATATGCAGAGGCCCTGTCGCGCTGCCGCAGAGTGTACGAGGCCAAGCTCGGCGACTACGGACCGTCGTGGCGCATCATGCGTCCCGAGGCCATCACCGACCAGCTGTTTATCAAAGCCAAACGCATACGCACCCTTCAGACCAGCGGTGTCAGCGCCGTGGGCGAAGGCATCGTGCCTGAGTTCATGGCCATTGTCAACTACGGCATAATAGGCATCATACAGCTGCGGCTTGGATATGCCGACACCAAGGACATTATCTGCGAGCGCGCCCTGGAGCTTTACGACGGCATAGCCGACGAGGCACGCCGCCTGATGGAGGCCAAGAACCAGGACTACGGCGAGGCATGGCGCAGCATGCGTGTGCTGTCGTTCGACGACCTTATACTGACAAAAATTGAACGCACCAAGGAAATAGAAGACCACAAAGGAGTGACAACGGTGTCGGAAGGCATCGATGCCAACTATTTCGATATAATCAACTACGCCATTTTTGCGCTAATCAAATTAGGCGATGAAAAGCGGGACACTACGTCGGCTTAACATTGCAGCCGTATGGGCTGCGCGTCTCGCAGCCGGGGCTGTCTTCATTATATCGGGCTGGGCAAAGGCCATCGATCCCTGGGGTTTTGTGCTCAAGACGGGCGAATACCTTGCAGCCTGGGGCATAGACTACGTGCCCCACGAGGCCATAGTGGCCGGCTGCGTGAGCCTTGCATGCGTAGAGTTTGTTACCGGCGTTCTGCTTGCCACGGGCTGTCTGCGCCACGCAACGCCCTTGGTGGCGACTGCCATGATGGCCGGCATGCTGCCACTGACTGTTTATATCTACCTCTACAATCCTGTTGACGACTGCGGATGCTTCGGCGACTTTCTTAAGCTCTCCAACGCTGCCACGATGTGGAAAAACGTGGTCCTTACAGCCGTGGTGGTCTTTCTACTGGTGAAAAACGCCGGAGTGAAGGGGCTCTACCCTGCCCCCTCGCAGTGGCTGGTGATAACAGCCAGCACCACCCTTCCGCTGCTGATGGCCATAACAGGCTATCGCTTGCAGCCCCTTGTCGACTTCCGTCCCTACCACACCGGCACACGCATTTTTGCCCCGGGCGAAGGCGGCGACACCGAGCTTCTGCTTTATGAGCGCAATGGCGAGCTGCGCCGCTTCGGGCTTGACGAGCTACCGGACAGCACATGGACCTTTGTTGAAGAAGAACAGACCGCCGTCGGCGACTTCGACAGCGGTATTGCCATTTTCAATGCCGCCGGCGAAGAAGTAAGCGACGAAGTGGTGAACGACGAAGGCCGACAGCTGTGGCTGGTTGTAAGCACGGTTGAGCCTAAACGCCTCACCTACGAGCACTTGGTCAACGAGCTCAACACCGTGTGCCAAAAGGAGGGAATAGAATTTATGGCAGTTCTGGGATCTACCGGCGACACATTCGACGAGTGGTGCGAATGGCGCCGCCCCGTCTACCCCGTATTCACAGCCGATGCCACGTCGCTGCAGCAACTTGTTCGCGGTCCCAAAGCCCTTGTATTTACACGCAACGGCGTGATTGAGTGGAAAATATCGCTTCAGAGCTTCGACAAAGCCCTGCTCGACACCCCCGGCGGAATCGAAAGCCTTGAATCGCCCGACAGCGGACGCCTCCATCTGATGATGATAGGAGTATATCTTGCAGTGATGATTGCCATACTTATACCGGCCAAGGCAATACGCCTAAGCCCACAAAACAAAGAAAAAAACACAGACAAATGAGTTTCTACCATAAAAACAACCTCTGGCGCAGCGCGCGCGACTATTTCTTCATCACCCTCGGCATGGCCACCTATGCCCTTGGTTTTTGCGCATTCATCCTGCCTGAGAAAGTGGTGATCGGCGGTCTTGCCGGCATAGGCACCATTGCCTATTTCACATTGGGCATCCCCGTGGCCATCTCCCAGTATGCCCTCAACCTACTGCTTCTTGCCATAGCCTATAAAGTTGTGGGCAAACGCTTTGTGTTAGGCACCATCTACGGAGCGACAATGATTTCGGTGTTCATCGGCATTTTCCAGCCCATGTTCGACGGGCCTTTGACCCCCGAGCCGGTAATGAACGTGATATTGGGCGGCATAATGGCCGGCGTCGGAGTCGGCCTGGCGTTCACCCACAATGGTTCGAGCGGCGGCACCGACATAGTAGCCGCCATGGTGCAGAAATATACCAATGTCACAGTGGGGCGCACCATGCTCTACAATGATATGTGCATCATCTCGTCGTCGTATTTTCTTTTCCACCAAATCGACCTTGTTGTCTATGGCTTTGTGGTTCTCTTCCTGTGCTCCTATGTAGCCGACACCATTATCAACACCAACCGCCAGGCCGTGCAATTCACAATATTCTCCACCAAGTGGGAAGAAATTGCCACGGCCATCAACAACGAGGCCAAACGCGGCTGCACAGTGCTCACCGGCATGGGATGGTACTCCAAGAAGGAAGTGAAAGTTCTTCTGGTGATGTGCCGCAAGATTGAATCGGTGACCATATCCCGCATTGTCAAAAGCATCGACCCCGACGCCTTCACCACCCAGGCCAACGTCAACGGCGTTTACGGCAAAGGATTCGACGAGATGAAGGTGCGCATGAAAACCCACCGCGAAGAAGAATCGGAACAGCTCCACCGCGATGCCCTTGCACAAGCCACAAACAAAAAATGAACCATGAGAGAGAGCCTCTGCCATAGAATAGCGAGCATGTATGTGGAGGGCTTCCGCAACATGACCATAGGCCGCGGCCTGTGGGTGCTCATCCTTGTCAAACTTTTCCTGTTCTTTGTCGTGCTCAAACTCTTCTTCTTCCCGGACATCCTGAAGCGCGACTACGACACCGACGCAGAACGTGCCGCCGCCGTGCGCCAACATCTTGCAGCCCCGGCACCGGAGCCGTGCCACACCGTGAAAAACATTAATCCAAAATAACAAAACGAAATTATGAACGATTTGATAGGCTTAGTCGACTGGTCGCGAGCGCAGTTTGCCCTCACAGCCATGTACCACTGGCTCTTCGTGCCCCTCACCATCGGACTGTCGCTGATTGTGGCAATCATGGAATCGGTGTATGTGAGGACCGGCAAAGAACGCTGGAAAGGTATCACAAAATACTGGATGACGCTCTTCGGAATCAATTTTGCCTGCGGCGTTGCCACCGGTCTCATCCTCGAATTTGAATTCGGCACCAACTGGTCGAACTACAGCTGGTTTGTAGGCGACATTTTCGGAGCCCCGCTTGCCATAGAGGGTCTGCTGGCATTCTTCATGGAAGCCACATTCGTTGCCGTGATGTTCTTTGGCTGGAACAAGTTCAGCCGCGGCTTCCACCTTGCCGCCACATGGCTCACAGCCCTGGGCGTGTCGCTGTCGGCACTGTGGATTCTCATTGCCAACGCCTGGATGCAGTCGCCGGTGGGCATGGAGTTCGACCCTGCGCAGATGCGCAACGTGATGGACGACTTCTGGGCCGTAGTTCTCAATCCTGTGGCCGTTAACAAATTCATCCACGCCGTCACCAGCGGCTGGGCCCTTGCCGGAGTGTTCGTGGTGGGTGTGAGCTGCTGGTATCTGATGCGCAAAAGCAATGTTGAGGCTTTCAAAAAATCGCTGCACATAGGGGCCATGGTCGGCTTTATCGGCCTGCTTCTCACCATGTGGAGCGGCCATGGCTCGGCAGTGGTGGTTTCGCAAGTACAGCCCATGAAGCTCGCCGCCATGGAAGGCCTCTACGAAGGCTCTGTCGGCCAAGGTCTTGTGGCTGTCGGCATGCTCAAAAGCAATGCCGAGGACACTCCCTCCGACCCTATGGCATGGAAAATAGAAATTCCCAAAGGACTTTCCTACCTTATATATCTCGACGACAAGCACTTTGTTCCAGGCATCAACGACCTGATCAGCGGCCGCAGCATAAGCGAGGCCGGCGACACCGTCTACGGCATGAGCTATGCCGACAAGATGGTCAAGGGGCGCGAAGCGCGCAACGCCCTGCGCATCTACAACGAAGCGCGTGCCGCCGGCGACACACGCACCATGGAAGCCGCCGCCGCCGATGTGAAGAAAAACTTCCGCTACTTCGGCTACGGCTATCTTTCCGATGCCCGCGACGCAGTTCCGCCGGTGGGCCTCACCTTCTATTCTTTCCACATCATGGTAATGGCCGGCGGCTATCTGCTGCTGTTTCTGGCCATAGCCCTTGCATTGAGCTACAAACGCCGCACCCTGCTCGAAAACAAATGGTTCTGCCGGCTGGGCATCCTCAGCGTGGCCGTTGTGTGGGTGTGCAGCCAGGCCGGATGGATTGTTGCCGAAGTAGGCCGCCAGCCATGGGTAATCCAGGACCTTATGCCCACAACGGCAGCCGTCAGCGGCGTGCCCGGCTCGTCGGTGCAGCTCACCTTCTGGATTTTCGCCGCCATCTTCACGGCGCTGCTCATTGCCGAAATCAGCATCATGCTCCGGTTCATCTATAACTCATCCAAACAAAACATCGAAAAAACACACTGACCATGGAGAAACTCGAAATATTGCAAAACTACTGGTGGCTCCTCATAGCCGTTCTGGGAGGCGTGCTCGTTTTCCTGCTCTTTGTGCAAGGCGGTCAGTCGATGCTTTGCTCCCGTCTTAGCGAAGGCCGCCGCCAGGTGATGGTCAACTCGCTGGGCCGCAAATGGGAGTTTACCTATACCACGCTCGTTGTGTTCGGCGGAGCATTCTTTGCCTCCTTCCCCTTGTTCTACAGCACCAGTTTCGGCGGTGCCTACTGGCTGTGGATGCTCATTCTTCTCAGCTTCGTGCTCCAGGCAGTGAGCTACGAATTCCGCCGCAAGCAGGGAAACGTCTATGGCCGCAAAGTCTACGATTTCTTCCTGATGTTCAACGGTCTGTTCGGCTGTGTGCTGCTCGGCGTGGCCGTTGGCACATTCTTTTTCGGCGGAGCCTTCACCGTGGGCAAAACCAACATCCTCGATGTTGCCGCCCCCGTAATTTCGCAATGGGCGCCATCGCACGGCCTCGAGGCCATAGCATGCTGGCAGAACCTTCTTCTGGGCTTTGCCGTGTTCTTTCTTGCCCGCACCCTTGCAGCCATGTATTTTATCAACAACATTACCGGCGACGAAGGCCTCACCTCGCGCATGCGCCGCAGCACACTTGCAAACGGCATTATCTTCGCCCTACTCTTTGTGGGTTTCACCGTGGTGCTCCTCACCACACCGGGCTATAAGAATGTGTATGGAATCTTCGAAAAAGAACCATACATCTACCTGAACAACCTGCTGGAAATGTGGTGGCTCGCCGTCATCTTCCTTCTTGGTGTCGTGGCCGTGCTCTACGCAGTTTTCCGCACAGCTTTCGACAACAAATGGCGTGCCGGCATTTGGTGGGGAGGCATAGGTGTAGTGGCAGTCGTTGTGGTGCTCTTCTGCATTGCCGGCTACAACAACACAGCCTACCTGCCCTCGACCATCGACGCACAGTCGTCGCTCTGCCTTGCCAACAGCTCGTCGAGCGAGTTTACTCTCACTGTCATGAGCTGGGTGTCTATTCTCGTTCCTTTTGTGCTGGCCTACATCTTCTATGTGTGGCGCAGCATGAACGCCGGAGGCATCAGCGAAGCCGAACTGAAAAAAGACACACACCAATACTAAAAATGGCCGACAGTTATCTGACCATAACAGCACCTTCGGAGGGCGTTGTGAGAGAAAAAATGAGCAAATTTCTCTCCTTCGCCCATCCCGTGTGCACCGCCGACCAAGCAAAGGAAATAATTGCCGCATACCGCAAAGAATACTACGACGCACGGCATGTCTGCTGGGCATACATGCTCGGGCCTGAGCGAAAGGAATTTCTCAGCAGCGACAACGGCGAGCCTTCGGGCACTGCCGGCAAACCCATACTGGGACAAATCAACTCGCTGGGACTGACAGATGTGGTGGTGGTGGTGGTGAGATACTTCGGCGGCATCAAGCTCGGTACCTCGGGCCTCATCGTGGCCTACCGCCAGGCGGCACGCGAGGCTCTCGAAGCCGCAAACATAGAGGAACGTCATGCAATGGCCGAGCTAACTTTCAACTTCCCCTACATGGCCATGAACGATGTGATGCGCCTGGTCAAGAACGCCGATGCCAAGATAATGGCCCAGGATTTCGACAACAGCTGCTCCATGACACTGAGCACACCGGCCGACAACGCCGCGCCTCTGCGAGCGCGCCTCGAAGACATCGACGGTGTGACATTCTGACCATGCAGTTTCGCAAGCTTCTCAAAAAAAACAGCCGGAAGGTGTGCGGCTGCCTAAATTTGTTTTAAGTTCATTCAAGTTTCGCAAGCTTCACTTGAAGGTTATGTTGCTAAAGCAACGGGTTATATCGCTTGCAGCGATGGGTTATGTTGTTAAGCAACAGGTTAATTTATCCATAATTCTTAACCTGAGCCACAGGCTCATAACCCTTTTAACCTAAGTTTTGCAAGCCTTAAAGCTTGCGAAACTTTAATAAGTTCAATAATCGAACATCTCTTTGAGAATCTCCGAAACAGCATGTTTTTCGGCTTCGGAAATCTCTCCAATCGGGCCTGACAATCTTGATTTGTCGACGGTCTTTATCTGGTCAAGAGCTGCGTAACTGTCGTTAGCCAATCCGCTTTTATCTGTTGCTCTTATCAATATCCTCGTGGGCAAACCTCTTTGTGCGGAAGTCAATGGTACGATAATAACAGTCTTCAGATAAGCATTAATCTCATCGGGAGATACAATCAGGCAAGGCCTTGTCTTTTGCATTTCGGCTCCTACTGTGGGGTCTAAATTGACTACGTGTAAATGAAATTTGTTCATAAGATTTTGTAAGTTTATACGTTGAACAGAAACAGCGTTTACATCAACTCTACGGCCTCACTGTCAAGATAATCCGGCAGCAGCGTCGCATCTTCTCCTTCTTTCGCATATTGAGCGAATGCGGCTGCCCAGCCCTCGCGTACAGTCTTGGGTTTTGATATGATAATTTGATTGTTCGAAAATTCAATGTTTACATACGAACCCTTAGTAAATCCGCCTTCTGTCGCGATATACCGGGGGATGATTACCCCTACCGATGTACCGACTTGAGAAACTTTTGCTAACATAATCTTGAAGTTTTTGTGTATCTGAAAATTACCTTTAATAAAACAGAAATAGCTCTGGCTTCTGTTCAACAATGCAAAGGTACGGAAAGTTTTTCAAATAACAATAATATTATAATAAGAATTATATTAACATTATTATGCACCGATTTCCAGAGACAAGCAAAATTTCGGTGCTGTTCAAAATTTTTATGCGTACGTTTTAATTCCGGCAACTAAAAAAATGGGCTTAACTCATTGAGCTAAACCCATTTACTAAAATTTAGTCGGGGTGAGAAGACTCGAACTTCCGACCTCCACGTCCCGAACGTGGCGCGC
>CAJUAR010000010.1 GCA_910584495.1 uncultured Muribaculaceae bacterium | reverse complement strand
ACACTTGGCTCCTCGGAGCCGTTAACAAACTCTTAAAAATAACCGAAGTATTGATAATAAAGCTCAAACAGAAAGAAAAAAACAGTCTAACCACATACAAGCAACAACGATGAAAAAGGTCTATCTAACACTTGCATTATTGCTGTCGGTTCTCTGCTCCGGCCTTACGGTCTCGGCCCAGGGTTTCGAAGACGACGACCTCTACTATTCGCCCAAGAAGGAGGCTGAGAAGAAGAAGAAACAGCGCCAAGAGCAGCTGGCACGGCAAGAAGCCGAGTTTAAAGCTCGCGACAGCTATAGCGGCTCCGATGCCTACTCGGTGTCGTCGGTAAAACCGCGAAATATCGATGTCGATGCCTATAACCGTCGCACAGGCCAAGCTGTGGCTTCCAACAAAAAAGCAGCAAGCCAAGCTGCCGACTATTCCTATACGCGCCGTCTGGAACGCTACCACAATCCCAATATTGTTTCCGAATCGGGCGACACGGCACTTATGGCAACCTACTATGCCTCGCCCTCGGACCAGGATATTAATGTCTATGTAATCAACTCTCTCCCCTCGGCAAGCTACGTCTGGGATTTCAACCCCTGGAATCCGTTCGACAACTGGGGCTGGCCCTACTATTCATCCTGGGGTTGGCCCTACTACCGTCCTTTCTTCAGCTTCAACTGGAGCTTCGGCTGGGGGCCCTCTTGGAGTTGGGGATATAATCCATGGCACGACTGGTGCTGGGGCGGCCCCTGGGGCCCGTCGTGGGGATGGGGGCCTTCATGGAACTGGGGCTGGGGACCGTCGTGGGGACACAGACCTCCGCATCACGGCGTACGTCCGCCTCATCGACCCATCTACGGCTCAAACTCTCCCGGGGCTTCGCGTCCGCACCGTCCCTCCTATGGCAGTTCGTCGACATCCAATCGTCGTCCAGGCTCGTGGGACTATGAGCGTCCCGGCAACATGGGCCGTCCTTCATCGGGCCAGAACCGTCCCGGAAACGGCGGCATGCCCTCTGCGCCTTCCTACAACGGCAGCAACAACAGCAATCACAACAACGGCGGCACCTACCGTCCGTCCAACAACTCGCGCCGAGGCAGCGGTTCTTACAACAGCAACTCGTCGCATTCATCAAACTACAACGGCGGTTATCGTCAGAGCTCGTCGAACCGAGGCTCTTCGTCGGGCAGCTATCGCTCGTCGGGCAGCAACAACTCATCGCGTGGAGGAAGCTACGGCGGTGGAAGCCGTGGCGGAAGCGGCGGCGGCGGTCGCGGTCGCAGATAACCATTATTTCAACGATTATTATGAGAACACGTAATTTCTTGACAATAAGTCTGCTGGCCGCAGCATCGACGGCCATGGCTCAATCGGCAGTAGATGCCTACAACATTACTCCTACCGAACTGAGAGGCAGTGCACGCTTCGTGGGAATGGGCGGCGCATTCACCGCTCTTGGCGGTGATCTCTCAACAATGACGCAGAACCCTGCCGGCCTCGGTCTGTTCCGCCGCAGCGAGCTGGGGCTTACTTTCGACGTAAGCTTCCGCAACTACAACACAACTTCCGACATGAAGCGCGACATCAACAAGACCAAAGCTTACTTCGACAACATAGGTTATGTGGGAACATTCAAGCTCGATGGCGTGATGAACTTTCTACAGTTTGGTGTCAGCTACTCACGACTGTCGAGTTTCGACCGAATAACCCAAGGCTATACTCCGTCGACACAGACCTCGCTCTCCAACTACGTGGCTTCGTTCACCAACGGTGTCAACTCCGGCGACCTTCTCAACGAGGACAAAAAATACGACCCCTATTGGGATTCTTCCGAGGACTGGCTGTCGATTCTCTCCTACCAGTCGATGATGATCAACAACCCCTACGATGCCGACGGCAATCCCATCGACAACCAGTACCTGGGCCTGTTTCAGAACGGAACGGTTGGCGATGCTTTATATAAGGTGCACGAACACGGCTACACCGACGAATACAACATCGATTTTGCCGGCAACTTCGGCGACATTGTCTACTGGGGTCTCGGCGTTGGAATTGTCGACATGTCCTACTCGCGCAACACCCTCTATTCCGAAAGCATGGCCAACGCCCTGGTCTACAACAAAGCACAGGATGCCAACACCCCGGGCAATGCCGGCTTCGACCTCTACAACGACCGCTATGTCACCGGCTCGGGAGCCAACTTCAAAGTAGGTCTCATTGTCCGCCCCGTCGACATGCTCCGCATCGGTTTTGCAGTCCATACACCTACCTATCTGCATCTCCGCCACACCGGCTATGGCGATGTCAGCTACGCATACACTCCCGATGATGCTGTCGATAAAAACCGTCCCACCGAAAACGGCACTTGCGAAACGCCTCCCTACGATTATACCTCACGTCTGCAGACCCCATGGCGTTTCATGGTCGGGGCTTCGCTCACCATCGCAAACCAGGGCCTTCTCAGCCTCGACTATGAGCGAGTGGCTTATAACGACATGAAACTCAAGCAAGAGAACTTCGGGACTCTCGGGGGCAGCTATGTAGAAAACACCTACGCCAACCAGGATGTCAAAAACCAATACAAGGCAGCTAACATTCTCCGCGTCGGAGCCGAGTATCGCATCACTCCCCGGTTCAGCGTCCGTGCAGGTTATAACTATCAGACCTCCAATGTCAAAGATGAAGTGCGCGAAGGGCGTGCCACAGTCTACACTTCCGGCACCGACCCCAGCTATTCCTTCGACAAGAGCGTGAACAACGTCTCCTTTGGTCTTGGCTACCGCGTTGGCTCGTGGTATATCGACGCCACCTTCCAGCACACCAACCGCAAGAGCACTTACCACGCCTATACACCTTGGACATCGGGTGGCGAAGGCTCCGTAACTCCTTCGGCCTCGATGAGCGACAACTATAACAACCTTATTATATCCACCGGCATACGTTTCTAATGGATAACCCAAGGAATATTAAGATAGAAGACTATAATTACGAATTACCCGGCGAGCGGATTGCATTGCATCCGCTCGCCGTTCGTGATGCTTGCAAACTTCTCTGCTATAAAAACGGCAACATTACCGACCATGTTTTCTCCGAGCTTCCGGCCCTCATGCCCAAGGGAGCTTTGATGGTACGAAACGACACTCGCGTAATCAACGCACGCCTCCGTTTTTCCAAAACCACAGGAGCGGCAATAGAAATTTTCTGCCTCGAGCCGAACGAACCGGCCGACTATGCCATGGCTTTTGCCTCACGTGGCCGCTGCCGATGGCAGTGCCTCGTGGGCAATGCTAAAAAATGGAAGGAAGGCTCGCTCTGCATGGAGGTCGACACAGCTTCGGGACACACAACATTGCACGCCACACAGGCCCCGCTTCCTCCGGCAGCCGACAAATCGCGTACCATAATCTTTGAATGGGACAACTCTGACGTGTCTTTTTCGGACATTATATCAGCCGTGGGCGAAATTCCAATTCCGCCCTATCTCAACCGTCCGTCCGAAGCTGCCGACAGCACCGACTACCAGACCGTCTACAGCCGCATCGACGGCTCGGTAGCGGCCCCGACTGCCGGTCTGCATTTTACTCCCGAACTGCTTGCCCGTCTGCCCGAGCTGGGCGTTGAGGTCCGTTCTGTCACCCTCCACGTAGGTGCCGGCACATTCCGTCCGGTCAAAAGCAATGTCATTGCCGACCACGATATGCACAGCGAGTTTATCGCCGTTGAAGCTTCGCTCATCAATGAGCTGGCACAAAGCGTCGGGCAGCGCCCCATAGTTGCTGTCGGCACCACATCGGTGCGAACGCTCGAGAGCCTCTACCACGCCGGACGACTAATCATGGCAGGAAAGTGGTCTGGCGAAGTTCCTCAATGGACACCATACGATACTGAGCTGCCCGAAATTTCGGCTACCGAGGCCCTGCGCGCTCTGTCGGAGCATCTCGCTGCATCAGGGGCCGATATGTTCACCGCCCACACACGCATCATCATCGCACCGGGCTATGACTACCGCATTGTAGATGCCATGATTACCAATTTCCACCAGCCGGCAAGCACTCTGCTCCTTCTCGTAAGCGCCTTCATAGGCGATGCCTGGCGCAATGTCTACAAGCACGCTCTCGCCGGAAACTACCGTTTTCTGAGCTATGGCGATGCTTGCCTGTTTTTCCGCAAACAACTATGCAACTGATCATTATACTCGCTCTTATCGCAGCATGCGCCGTAACGGTCGCACTCTATGCCAAAACTTCGCGCAAGGCATCCGACACCGCCATGGAGAATGTCAGGCTCGCCGAGAGGCTTGCAGCCTCCGAAGCTTCAATGGCAACGACACGAGAGGCCTTGCTCCAAGCCCAGTCCGAAAACAAGCGTCTGCACGACGAATTCGAACAGGAGAAAGAAAAAATACGCCGACAAAGCCTCGAAGCCGAAGAACGTTTCAGCCAACTGGCGGCAAAAGTGCTGATGGACAACAGCGAAGAACTGCGCAAGCAAAGCCGCAACGGCCTCGACGAAGTGTTGGCCCCAATGAAGGAAAACCTCGAAAACTTCCGCAAAACAATCACCGACCGCTACAATGAAGAGGCTCGTGAACGTTTCTCGCTCGGCGAAAGAGTTCGCGAGCTTGTCGACCTCAACCAAACCGTCAGCCGCGAAACCCGCCGCCTCACCGACGTGCTAAAAGGCAACTCTAAGCTACAGGGCGACTGGGGAGAAATGATTCTCGACAATATCCTGGAGCGTGTAGGCTTCCGTCGCGGCTATGAATATACTGTGCAGGAATCAGTAACCGACTGTGACGGCCGCAGACTGCGACCCGATGTGGTTATCAATTATACCGAAGGACGCAAAATCATCATCGATTCGAAGGTGTCAATTCAAGACTATATGAACATGGTCAACGCCGAAAACGACAACCTGCGCCAACAGTATGCACGCGCTCATGTGGCATCCGTCAAAAAACATATTTCCGAGCTTCGCAACAAATCCTATCAGGATGTCGTGGCCGAAGGACGATTCGACTATGTGCTGATGTTCATTCCTCACGAAGGTGCGTTTCTTGCCGCAATGAATCTCGACAACCAACTGTGGCAGACAGCCTACGACAGTCACGTGCTCATCATCTCGCCCACACACCTGATGTCCATCGTCAAACTAATCGAACAGATGTGGCGCCACGACAAACAGAACCGCAACGCACTGGCCATTGCCGACGAAGCCGGCAAGATGCTCGACAAGTTTCGCGGCTTCCTCGAAGACATGGACCGTCTGGACAAAACACTCTCGCAGGGCCGAGATGCATGGAATGCAGCGTTCTCCAAACTTACCGCCGGGCCCGGCAACCTCATTGCCAAAGCCCAGAAGCTCGAAAGCCTCGGTGCAAAATCGAAAAAAGGCCTTCCCTCGCGCTACCTGCCGGACGAATCAGCAGAATGATGCTCTTCTTTGAGCAAGTTTCACATTTTGATTGAGGTCAGGAGTTCCGACAGACTTGCCTCTGGATGTTCTTTGAGATATTTGCGCACAAGGCGATAACCCACAAATCGCCCGGCACGTCCGGGAACCTCAGAACCAAGAATAGATGTGTATGCCGAAGGTGCCACAAGACGGTCGATGGTGCTTTGCGATGTGTCGTAGAGCAATCGTTCTACCGCAAGACGCTGCCAAATAGCTTCTTCATTATCAAGGAGCCATTGCCATTCGTCCTTGTCATAGCCCAAGGCTGCGGCCTCGCTGCCCCCGACAAGTCGATGTTTGGCCTCGGCAAGCGCTCCCTCGTAGAGAAGACGAGACATCACAGTACCATCTCCTCCATTATAAGGATAGGCCGTAGCCACCAACGCTTCGGCAAGGTCGTAGGGCAACGCCTCCGGTGTTTTGCTGCGCCGCATAAAGTAGGGCCAATGCGAATATCCGGCGAAATCTGCCCCAAGATAATGATTAAGAGCGACAAGCATCACCGAATCGACAAAGAGAATAGATTTGGGACGGTCGTAGACCACAGCAGCATAGCGGCGGCGCGGCAAATGCAGTCCTTCAGCCTCGGCATGGCCAAGAATATTTCCTAAATGTCCGGCAAGAACCGCCGTACCGCCAAACACCGAATCGACAGGAGGTGTAAACATGGCCACTGCTCGCGAAGCCGCCCATCCCTCGATAAGCAGTGTGTCGCAGGGAAGTTCCGACACTGTTTTCATGAAAGCTCCAACTTCAACACTATCCTCGACAAGCGCACGACGTGCTGCAATGCTGTCCGGGCCCGTCAGATTGCGCATAGCCCCATAGACATCGGCAACCCTTACAGGCTCATACTCTTTATATCTCTCGCTGCAGCCACATAAACACAAGGCAGCGAAAAAAAACGGCAAAACTCGCTTCATAACCAAATATTTTGCACAAAAGTAAGCAAAAAATCCCAAACTGCGAGCACCATGCCTGTGTGCCACTAAGCTATCTCACCGCCAAACGACAAAACTAATTCCACACTTCTTTGACAAAAAAATGCGGAAAAATTTCCTTAATTGAAAACAATGTTTTATTTTTGCGTCCAAATATACAACCACAAAAACCCATACAGATGGTAACACGCAAATTGAAAATCCGCGACCTCACGCTGCGCGACGGCCAGCAGTCGCTTTTTGCCACACGCCTGAGCCAGGGCGAGATTGACAAGCTCCTTCCCTACTACGAAAATGCCGGCTTCTACATCATGGAAGTATGGGGCGGCGCAGTGCCCGATTCAGTGATGAGATATCTCGACGAATCGCCATGGGATCGTCTTCGCATCATCTCAAAGGCCATGAAGGGCAAATCGCTGCTCTCTGCACTGTCGCGCGGTCGTAACCTCTTCGGCTATGTTCCCTACCCCAACAGCGTGCTCGAAGGTTTCTACAAGGAAGCTATCGACAACGGGCTGAATGTGATGCGTATTTTCGATGCCCTCAACGACATTGACAATGTGCGCGAATCCATAAAGCTCATCAACGAGCTTGGCGGAATTGCCGATGGTGCCGTGTGCTACACCGTCGACCCCAAAAACGAAGAACCCGCCGAAAAGCCCGGCTTCTTTAGCCGTCTCTTTGGCAAGAAAGCCGACGAACCCAAAAAGATCTTCACCGACGAATACTTCGTTGAGAAAGCTCGCGAAATGGAGCGTCTCGGAGCCAAGATCATAACCCTCAAAGATATGGCAGGCTTGGTAACACCTTCGCGTGCAGCTTCCATCATCTCCAAACTCAAAGCAGCCCTCAAAGTACCAGTCGACTTCCACACCCACTGCACCCCGGGATATGGCCTGGCGTCGTCGCTTATGGCCATTCTCAACGGTGTCGACATTCTCGACACAAACATCTGGTGGTTCGGCGGCGGCTCGGCAGCTCCTGCTATTGAGCTTGTCTATGTATTTGCCAAGAAACTCGGCGTCGAAGTGGAAGCAAACATGGAAGCCGTTGGACAAATCCGCACACACCTGCTCGGGGCCCGACAGTCGCTTGCCGCTTTCGACCTCAACAAAGACAAAATGCCGCGCAATTTCGACCCTCTCAAGGACACCCTGCCCGCCGAGGTCGATGCCCTGTTCGACAGCGCCATTGCTGCAGCCAAAGCCGGCGACGAAGCAGCGCTACTCGATGCCTGCCACAAGATTGAAGACTACTTCGGCTTCCCCAAACCGAACGAAATTGTGAAGAATGCCGAAGTGCCCGGCGGCATGTACTCCAACATGGTGGCCCAGCTCAAAGCCCTCGGAGCCAGCGACCTTCTGGAAGATGCCATGAAGCTCATCCCCATGGTACGCCGCGATGCCGGCCTTGTGCCCCTCGTCACTCCTACAAGCCAAATCGTTGGCTCCCAAGCCGTGAGTGTTGCTCTCGACCGCAAAAAAGGCAACCCCGACTATTCTAACCCCTCGAACCAGTTCATCTCGCTCGTCAAAGGCGAATATGGCCACACCCCCGTGCCTGTCGATCCTGCTTTCCGCGAAAAAATCACCGGAAGCCCCGAGGAGAAGCCCTACGACGTGAACTCATATAAAAAGCCGGCCAACCCCACACTTCCCGAATATGGCAATGTGCCCCTGGCAAGCAACAAAGAAGAAGAACTGCTGCTCGAGCTGCTGCCCACCGTAGCCAACACCTTCCTGCGCAAACGCCGCGCCGAGGAATATGCAGCCACCGAAGCTGCAGCCCCGAAAGCCGCAGCTGATGTAAAAGAAGACGTTGTCGAAACAATGGAACCCATCACCGGTCCTACCCTCAAAGCTCCTATGGGCGGTCGAGTGATTGAGATTAAGGTGGCCCCCGGCGAAAAGGTGAAGAAAGGCCAGACCGTTCTCGTCTACGAAGCCATGAAGATGGAGAACGACGTTACCGCCGATGCCGACTACACCATCAAACGAATCTTCGTCAAACCCGAAGACGTGGTCAGCACCGACGAAGTCCTCGTCGAATTCGAATAATAAGAAACTTTTTTTACAAAACAACGCGCAACCAACCGGGCTGCGCGTTGTTTTTTTGTTAACACGGTAAATATTTGGCCCAAGCCGAAATCATTTGACTTGTGGCACACCAAGACGAGCGAGAGCATCACGAATGAAGCCGCCATTAGCCAATTTTGCAGCTACACGACGCACATTGCGCTTCATCTCGTTATATTGTTCGTAACTTACACTTTCAAGAACATCGTCGAGATTAACAAGCGAATCGACCGCAATACCGACACCTTCACGCTGAATAAAAGGAGCAGAACCGGCACCTTTCCATATGATTACAGGCTTTTCGGCTCGAATATACAGGCTCATCTTGTGCGGAGCGCAGTATTTGATATATTCGCCTATGTAGCCTGCATCATCATGTTCGAGCGTGTTTCCATACCATATCACGCCATATCGTCCGGGGGCATTCTCAATGATTCGGTCAGGCTCGCCAAAACCATGGAGATGCACATTTGCCGTAAGTTCAGAGGGTGCATTTTGTCCATAAAGCTCCACATCGACCTTAGAAGGTAATTTATAGAGAAATCCGTTACCATCTGCTTTCAGCCCCCCTACAAATAGGCACGAGACAGGTTCTGTTTTCTGTTCTTTGGGGCGGGATTCGCTAAGGAAATCAAAAGCTTCCAATTCAGTAATAGGATTCTTATAACCTTTCTGCCGAAGCCATTCAGCCGCACCATTATTAGCGACTATAAGTGCATCACATAGTGATAGTTTGTTTATTTCTTGCTTCACAGAGAGGCGATGCCGACGAAAACTCCCCAAGTCGTGGATCACCGAAATGGTACGAACGCCACGAAGTCGAGCCCACCGGCATACAAAGCGAAAATATTTTTTGAGCGGATATTGGATTAAAAGGGTATCGCCTTTTCTCGCCGAAAACATAAAATGAATAATTCCGGCAAGATTGCGGAAATAATCTACAATCTTATTGCTATAGAATGTGCGCCGCAAACCAAGATTGACGGCTCCCATATTACTAAGTATATCCTCGATATCAACACGAGCTTTTCCACCTGCGTAGCCGGTGCTTTTATAGTTGCGACTTATGTAGCAGAGACGTGACATAAATTAATTATTATTTTTATCATTAGTCTTCATCGCTCGGCGTGGGGGCTACAGCAAGCATTTCATCGTACTCGGCCCAGACGGGGTCGTTCTCGGCGTAGATTTCAAGCGGCAGGGTGGGCAGTTCGGCAAGAGCACGGTTGAGGAATGTTCCGAAAACTTCGGTGCTGAAAGTATAGAAAATCCAGTCGCGACGCCCTCCGCCGGTGTATATACCCGTCATGATGGCGGTGTTTTTGCCCTTTAGCGCAGCCTGCATGGCCTCTGTGGCCTTGTCGAGAAGGTCTGACGTAGCTTCGTCGGGAAAGCCCAATTCGCCGTCCGGAGTATAGGGCATACTCACCTCAACACGGATGTTGTTGCGTTCGCGGCTTCGAAATTTTTCAACATCGAGCCGTCCCGTCACTATGATTGTTTTGCCGTCGGCACCGCATGCCGGCATGGTGAACCAGTCCACTTCTGAAATTTTGAATGTCGAATTTTGAATGTCGAATTTCTGTCATTGCCACAGAAGCTTGCCTCCGCACTGCAGCATTGCGCAATGAAAAAAAAGCATGGTCGGAGTATAAGCCGAGTTATGTAGCGGCGGCATTTTCGCTGAGAGTTACACGCCGCTGTCTGTCATTTATCTGGCCTTTCGGCCGTAAGCAGTCTACCCCCCGGCAATGGACGAGCAGCCCTTAGATGCCGGTATACTTGACCTTGCAACCCATAGGATGTGCGGCGCGGCATGTTGCCATGTCGCCCGGTGAGCTCTTACCTCGCCTTTTCACCCTTGCCGACAAGTGCCGGCGGTTGTTTTCTGTCACATTGTCCCTACCGTTGCCGATAGCTTCCCGTTAGAAAATATGGTGCTCTGCGTTGCTCGGACTTTCCTCTCGCACCCAGGCGGTGCGAGCGACAGACCCTCCGGCCATGCTCTAAAAAGTTGTCAGTTGCCTGTGTAGCCTCGCAGAATGCCTCGTTCCGAAGAACGCACGAAGTTCACTATAGCATCGCGCTCGGGAGTGGCAGGGAAGGTTTTCTCAATAATGTCGAGAGCTTCCGACACCAGTTTGCCACTGCCATAGAGCACGGTGTAGATTTCCTGAATCTGGGCAATGGCTTCCGACGAATAGCCGCGTCGACGCAGCCCCACAGTGTTGACACCGGTATAGCTGATTGGTTCGCGGGCAGCCTTGACAAATGGCGGAATGTCCTTGTTCACCAAGGCACCGCCCTGAAGCATGATGTGCGCCCCCAGATGGCAGAACTGGTGGATGAGACTGCCGCCGCCAATAATGGCAAAATCGTCGACTTCCACTTCGCCGGCAAGCTGGCTGGCATTGCTGATAATCACATTATTGCCTACACGGCAGTCGTGAGCCACATGGCTGTAGGCCATGATGAGGCAGTTTTTGCCCACCACGGTTTTGCCCTTTGCGGCCGTGCCACGGTTTACGGTGGAACATTCGCGCAGCGTTGTTCCGTCACCGATTTCGGCCGTTGTTTCCTCGCCGCGAAACTTGAGGTCCTGAGGAATGGCACTGATCACAGCACCGGGAAATATGTTGACATTTGCACCAATACGTGCACCGCTATAAATAGTCACATTGTTTGCAATGCGGCAACCGGGGCCTATCACCACATTTTTGTCAATGTAGCTGAAAGGACCGATGCTCACATTTTCGGCAATCTGAGCCTCGGGGTGAATGAATTTCGGTTGATCCATTATTTGTTTTTGATTATCTGAGCCATGAATTCACATTCGCACACCACTTTTTCGCCGACAAAGGCGCGTCCTTTCATCACTGCCATTCCACGGCGCATGGGGGTCATGAAGGAAACATGGAAAATCAGTGTGTCGCCCGGCACCACTTTCTGACGGAACTTCACATTGTCAATCTTCATGAAGTAGGTCGAATATCTTTCCGGTTCTTCCACCGCCCCAAGGACAAGCAGACCGCCTGTCTGAGCCATGGCTTCGACAAGGAGCACGCCGGGCATGACGGGCTCTTGCGGGAAATGTCCCTGGAAGAATGGTTCGTTGGTGGTGACGTTCTTCACACCCACAATATAATTGTCGGTCTTGTCGATGATTTTGTCGACAAGCAACATGGGATAGCGGTGCGGCAAATGATGACGGATGGTGATGTTGTCCATCAGAGGCTCCTTATTGGGGTTGTAGGGCGGAGCCTGCACGTCGAGATGCTTGATGTCGGCGCGTATAGTCTTTGCAAGCTGTGTGTTGATGTTGTGCCCCGGACGTGTGGCAATGATACGTCCTTTGAGCGGACGGCCGATGAGGGCTATGTCGCCTATGAGGTCCAGCAGCTTGTGGCGTGCCGGTTCGTTGGGTGCATGGAGAGGCACGGTGTTGAGATAGCCGTAGTCGGTAGCGTTGTGGTGAGGGACACCCATCATATCGGCCAGCTTGTCGAGCTCGGCCTGGCTCTTGGGGTTTTCGTAAATTACGATGGCATTGTCCAGGTCGCCGCCTTTGATAAGGCCTGCATGGAGCAACTGCTCAATATCGCGAACAAAAACAAAAGTGCGGCTCCATGCAATTTCCTGACCGAAATCATCGATGTGGTCGAGGGTGGCATACTGGTTTGCAAGCACCGACGAGTCGAAATTCACTTTCACATCGAGGCTGAATTCGTCGTCGGGGAGCACCATCAGCTTAGAGCCCGTCTCGGCGTTGCACACTTCCACTTTGTGCTTGATGTAGTAGTATTCTTTGTCGAGAGTCTGCTCTTGGAGACCAACGGCCATGATTGCTTCAAAAAATGGTTTGGCACTGCCGTCGAGGATAGGGATTTCCGGGCCGTCGAGGCGAATGAGGCAGTTGTCGACACCGCAGGCATAGAGAGCCGCCATGGCGTGCTCTATGGTGCTGATGGTCACACTACCTTTGCCAATTACTGTGCCACGCTGTGTGGCCACTACGTTTTCGGCAAGAGCGTCGATAATGGGCTCGCCTTCTACGTCGGTGCGTTGTATTTTGTATCCGTGGTTGTCGGGTGCAGGCAGAAATGTGGCTTTGATATGGGCCCCGGTGTGGAGTCCTTTACCTTCCACAGTAAATTCACCTTTGAGTGTAAGCTGTTTCATGGCAAATGTTTTGCTCTATGATTTTGTTGTATTATTTTCAAGTTTATCGAGGCGTCGCAGGACATCGGGCAGTTGTTTGAAAGCAGCAAGCGTGCGGGCATATTCTCCAAAAGGAACGGCAGGCGAACCCATGATGCGGCTCTTGGGCTCGACGCTTTTTGGCAGACCGCTCTGCGCTCCTATCTCGGTGCCGTCGCCAACAGTGATATGTCCGGCAATGCCCACCTGTCCGCCCACCATGCAGTGGGCTCCCACTCTCGACGAGCCGGCCACACCGGCCTGAGCGGCCATCACTGTATCGTGGCCCACCACGCAGTTGTGGGCTATCTGGATAAGGTTGTCGAGTTTCACTCCTCGTTCAATGCGAGTAGTTTCCATCACCGAGCGGTCTATAGTAGTGTTCGCTCCGATTTCGACATCGTCTTCAATTTCAACAATACCCAATTGTTCGATTTTGTGATAGACACCCTGCGCGTCGGGGGCAAAACCAAAGCCGTCGGCACCGATCACAGCCCCGGAATGGATGATGCAGCGCTGACCTATGCGGCAGTTATAGTATATTTTTGCACCGGCATATACCGTTGTGCCGTCGCCAATGGTAACGCCGGGACCGACATAGGCCTGTGGATATATTTTGACACCTTTGCCAATCTTGGCACCATCGCCTATATATGCAAAAGCGCCGATATAGCAGTCATCGGCTATTTCGACACCTTCGGCAATGTGGCATGGCTGCTCTATTCCTATGGGCCTTGGCTGTATGGCCTGTGCCGCCAGCGACAACAATGCTGCCAGGCAGCCATAGGGGTCGTCGACTTTGATGAGCGTGGCCGAAACGGGATGCTCGGGCACAAAGTCACGTTTCACCAGCACCACCGAGGCTTTGGTGGTGTAGATGAAATGCGTATATTTGGGATTGGCCAGGAAAGTGATGGTTCCGGGGCCCGCATCATCAATCTTGGCAAAGTTGCTGACTGTTACGTCGGCCGGCCCTACGACCTCTCCGCCCAAGTGTGATGCTATTATCTGAGCTGTAAATTGCATTTCTTAGGGTTGCTGTGGCGCAAGTCGCGCCATATTCGACTGCAAAATTATCTAAAATAATTGATATTTCCAATTTTATCGCTCGTTTTGCGCGTTTTAGAAGGCCGATTCGGCCACGCAAGACGTTTTTCGTCTGTCAGTTTGCACGCATCCCGCGGAGGGCAAGCTGTTCAAAATCTCCGGCTGTCATACCGGCCGTCCGCAAGTCTACGGCCTCGTTGTAGTCGTTGAGAAAACAAGGGCGGCAAGGCAAATAGGCCGACGAGGCAATCGATGCCGTAGTGTCGCAGACAGCGGCTTCTATGCCGGCGAGATGCATAAGAGTGTGAAAAGTGGTGTGGCTCGAGGATATATCGCTGTTTCTGTGCGACATGGCGGTGTCAAATGCCTGTTGTTGCTTTGCAAGCATAGGTTCCGACATCCACAGCACCATGGGCACATGGAGCTGCCAGTAGGTGGGAGTGGGAGAGGCGTGGAGAAAACGGTGTCGTTCGTCATCGAATATGTCCTCGCCATGGTCGGCCACATAGAGCACGGCGGCAGGCCGATGCGTTTTCTCGATGGTAGTCATCACGCTGTCGAGAACTGCATCGACATAAGCTACCGTATTGTCGTAGGCATTGATCAGACCGATGCGGTTGTCGGCACTGGCTATGGTCGAATTGTCGGGAGTAAAAAACTCATACTCTTCGGGGTAGCGGGATTTGTAGTTAAAATGGCTGCCATAAGTGTGAAGAACAACGAACAAAGGTCGACCGCTGTTGCGGTTCAGTATTTCGGCCAGCGGCCCCACAAGCTCCATATCTAAGTGCTCGCAGCCGTCATCAGCCAAAAAATGATGCTCGTCGGCCTCATCTCCGAAGAAATCGATGAGCGAACCGTTGCGGTGCTGGTTCGAAAGCCATGCCGTGGCATAGCCGGCTTCGCCAAAGGCCGTAATGATGCTTTTCACAGAATAAATCGAATCGCCGAATTCCGCGCTGCCAAGGTGGGAGAGAAGTAGCGGAACGCTTTTGTGGGTGGTATTGCTTTCGCTCAGCACTTTGCCGAACGAAATGAGCCCCTGTCGTTTCGACAAACGGGGATTGGAGGGCCGTCCGTAGCCGTTGAGCTGCCAGTTGTCGGCACGCGCTGTTTCGCCTATAACCAGCACATATACCGCATTGCTGTCTGGGGCCGCAGTCCTTGCTCCAAAGGCGAAGTCCTTCGATGTTTCGAAATATGCCTTGCTCATTTCGGTGCGGTGCACAGCCTCGGCAATATTAGAAATTACATTTACCGGGAAAAGCGTGCGCCCGGGCGTATAGTTTTCGACTGTTGCCGCGCATATACCGCCGGAAACGGCCAAAGCCCCGGCAACAATCAGAGCCGCACGCCGTCCCTGCCGTGGCAGTTGAGTTTTCTTGATTACAGCTAAGACACCAATGACAATAGGCGGCAGATAGATGACGAGCACTGTTGAAATTGCCATTACAAGATTTCGCAGCAGCTCGGAAACTTCTCCCACATTGGTTGTCACAACGTTGAGAAACATGTCTACGGCTATGATGGACTGACCGTAGAGGAAGAAAAGCACAATCTGAAAGGCGCACAGCACCATCACGGGTATAGCAGCAAGAGCCGCCAGGCCTCCTCGCCTGAATGCTGCGCTCAAAGCCAGCCACGCCGCTGCCGGCAGCAATATGTTGCAGACTTTCTCTGCCGGCGTATAACACTCGGTGATGTCGAGAGCCACGTTGGGAATCAGGAGCACCACGGGCAGCAGCCAAAGCAGAACGGATAATAATATGCTGTCAGAACGCTTCATTGATGCTGAAAATAAAACCGGTTTCGCCGCGACCGAAGCCGAGATCGAGACGCACATTCACTTTGCGTTTAAATTCCCAGCGATAGCCCACTCCATAGTTTGGCAACAGATGGCGGCTGCGGATGGCTGAGAATTTGGGAAATACCGTGCCGCCGCCAACCCACAAAGCTATGCCGTTTCGCCGCCACACATGCTGGCGAAGCTCAAGGCACATGTCGATTTCTGACTTGTCGCGATATCGCCCTTCGTAGTAGCCGCGCATGGTGTTGCTGCCACCGAATGTCGACAGCAGACCCCACGGTGTGTCGCCGAATGTCAGGCGGCTGTGCAGCTGATAGGCCATGGTGGCCGACTTCCACAGCGGATGGTAGTACGAAAACCGCAGCTCGGTGAGCACAAATGCTTGTTTATTAAACAGCCAGCCGGGGTTGAAACGCTGGTCGATGCGAGCATAGACACCATGCGAGGCATTGGTGAGGAAGTCGCGGCTGTCATATTGCAGAGTAAAGCCCACGCCAAGGTTGAATGTGCGGCGTGCTTCGTCGCCGAGCAGTTCGGGACGGGCAAAATCGCGGCCGTTAACATAGTCGAAACTTGCCTGCGGCCCCAGGTAGAGATTGCGACCCAATCGCCACACAAACGAGGCCTGAGCCTGAGAGTTGAGATATTTATATGTCGATTCGTTGTCATCGCAAGCCCCGGCGGCATAACCTATGCCCCAGAATTTGCTCTTGACAGTAGCAAAATATACATCGTACTGCAGCCTGGCACGGTCGGAGGGAAGAATGTGGTTGCCGCGGACACCGAGCATAAAGAAAAGGCTTGTGGTACCGTCGGCATAGACCGCAACATTCGACGGCGGCAGCAGGGTGTCGGCGGCACTCGTCCTGTAGAGCCCGGCGGCAACAAGCCCTATACCGAATTTGGTGTCGCTCGAATAGTGAGGTCCGCCTATGACGCTGAAATCAAACTTTTTGTTGCTCTTCGGCTTGTTCGATTCGTTGAAATAGTCTAATATTTTCCCTATGAGATTCTTTTTTTTAGCCGCCACGCTGTCCGGCGAGCTGCCGGAGGCTTGTGGCATGGCAACAGTCATTGTATCGCAATCAGCTGCTGTCAAGCTGTTTGTGATTCCCGCAACAAGCATTATGATGACTAAGAATATTGTTCTCATAGTTGAAACGCTTTGCAAATTAACAAATAAAATATTACTTTTGCTATCCCACATCCTTTTAGGTAGAACTATTTGGCAATAATGGAAACTATTTCTAAGAAAACGGTGAGAATACTGGCAGGACTGCTCGAAGCTTACGGCGTACGTCACATCGTCGTATCGTCGGGCTCGCGCTGTGCTCCTCTGTCCGTGGCGTTCTCACGCTGCGGCAGTTTCGAGCTTCATCCTGTCATTGACGAACGTTCGGCGGCTTTCGTAGCCCTCGGCATAGCTCTGGCACTTGACGAGCCTGTGGCCATGGTATGCACTTCGGGCACAGCTCCGCTCAATTATGCACCGGCTCTTGCCGAGGCATTCTATCGTCGCATACCTCTTATTGCCATAACCGCCGACCGTCCCTGGTGGTGGGTCGACCAACGCGAAGGCCAGACCATCCGTCAGGCCCGCGCCCTTGATTCCGTGGTGCGCCGCAGTGTCGACCTGCGTCCCGAAGAAGACAGCCGCAATCTTGCCGCCGCCAACCGCATGGTCAACGAAGCCCTAGACTGCGCCCTCGGCCCGGTGCAAGGCCCGGTGCATATCAATGTGCAGCTCGATGCTCCCCTCACCACCATGGCCCCTGCCGACAAAGTACCTCTTTGGCGCAAAATAGATTTCATCCATGCAGCTCCGGCGGAGCCAGCCGCTGTACCGTCGTCTGAAGGAAAAGTATTGGTAGTGGTTGGCGACAACCGTTTTTCCCTGTCCGACCTTTCCGCAATCGGGCAATTTTCGGCTCATCCATCGGTGATGTTGCTTGCCGAGGTGCAGGCCAACATCCCCGGGGCCTTGCCTCCGGCCCTTTTCGACGAACTCTTTGCCAAAGGCACAGCTCCACAACCCGATGTGCTGATTTCGCTCGGAGGAGCATTGATCGATAACAAACTCAAACAATGGCTCCGCACCTGCCCGGCCAGGCACATTTCCGTAGGGCCCGACGACGGTCTTGTCGATACTTTCGGTCATCTCGAAGCCACACTCGACATGCCTGTTGCGACGGCGCTCCAGGCCCTTGAACCCACTCTGTCCATCTGCGACTACAAAGCATTGTGGCCGAAGAATCCGGCAGTAAATTCCACTACCGAACATAAATTTTTCAACGAACTGGCCTCGGCCTTCACCCAAGGCACCATCCACATCAGCAACGGCACATCAATCCGCACAGCCCAGCGTGTGGCATGGTCTCCGGGTGTGCGCATAGAGTGTAATCGCGGAGTGAGCGGCATCGAAGGCTCCACTTCAACGGCCATAGGCTCGGCAATGGTGTCGGAACGACCCGTCATGTTGATAACCGGCGACATGAGTGCGGCCTACGACATCTCCGCCCTCTCTCTCAGGGGCATACCGTCCACTTTCCGCATGGTGGTCATCGACAATGACGGCGGCAATATATTCCGCCAAATCGACACCACACGACATTTGCCCGAGCTCGAGTTCCTCTTTACCATGCCCCGGTGTCTTCCTCTCCGCGACCTCGCCCAAGCCTACGGCTTCGACTACTTCACCGACAACATTCCTGCCTTCCTCTCATCCCCCCGCCCCTCAATTTTTCATTTTAGAGTATCGCTAATTTCGGATGGAACAAACAGAGACAAATAACGGCCGGTCGGCCGCTCCTATGGTGAGCGTCATAATGGTGGCCTATAATGCAGAGAAATATATAGCCGAGGCTATCGCAGGTGTGGTCAGGCAGAAAGTTCGCTTCGATGTGGAACTGCTCGTCATGGACGATTGTTCAACCGATTCAACGGGAGAGATTGTCAGACGCCTGTCGCAGTCCTATCCCCAGATAAGGTACATCCACAACGAAACAAATCTCGGCTCGCAAGGCAATTATCTGAAAGGCTTCCGTCTGGCCCGCGGCAAGTACATGGCTCTTTGCGATGCCGACGACTATTGGTGCAGCCGCCGCAAACTTGCAAGGCAGGTCTCCTATATGGAAAGTCACCCTCAATGCGCTCTCTCATTCCACCGCGTGGTCAATTACTACGAATCTACAGGAGAAAAGACTCTCAGCAACGGACAACACACGTCCCGGTACACGGTCGAATCGCTGAGCCGCAGCAACTATATTACCAACCTATCGGTCATGTACCGAAGGGCTCTTGTCGACCTCGACCATCTTCCAGCATGGATAATGCAACACCGTTCGCCTGATTATGCTATCCACATGCTCTATGCCGCGAAAGGGTCGATTCATTATTTCCCTCGCCCTATGGGTGTCTACCGCAAGGTGGAGGGGGCTATATGGAGCACAGCAGGAGAATACCGGAGGCTGAAGATGTCCTTAGAGATGCGACGGTCGCTGATGGAAGAATTCTCACAAAGACCGGAAATAGTCGATGGATTGCGCCAAGCTTCAAAAGCCATTGTTCTGTCAATGCTCCGCTGCTCCTCAACACCCGACGAACAAACTGAAGTCGAGTCCTATGCACGGGAATTCAACATCGACACTTCTGCTAATATGGGCAATAAACATAATAACACAAGTCATCACAGGGGTATTCTCAGCCGTGCCGCACGAAGAATCTCCCGCCTGATTCCGCGCCCCAGACCATAAAAGTCAATCGGGCAGTATGAAACATGAAATTTGCATAACAAATAACTTTGATTTTGATATGGAACAACAGAATACTGTGGTTTGGAAAACCATCAAGGAATATACCGACATACGTTTTGAATTTTTCGAAGGTATAGCAAAAATCACCATCAACCGCCCCGAGGTGTACAACGCCTTCCGTCCCCAGACAAACAAGGAAATGCTCGAAGCCATGGACTACTGCCGCGACCATGCCGAAGTGCGCGTGGTGGTCCTCACCGGCATGGGCGACAAGGCATTCTGCTCCGGAGGCGACCAGAACTACAAGACCCATGGCGGCTACCGCGACAGCGACGGCACGCCGCGCCTCAATGTGCTCGACCTCCACAAAGCAATACGCTCCATCGTCAAGCCTGTCATTGCCATGGTCAACGGCTATGCTGTGGGCGGCGGCAACGTGCTGCAGGTGATCTGCGACCTCACCATAGCCTCCGAGAATGCCAAGTTCGGCCAGACCGGCCCCAAGGTCGGCAGCTTCGATGCCGGCTTCGGTTCGAGCTACCTCGCCCGCTGCGTAGGACAGAAGAAAGCACGCGAAATTTGGTACCTCTGCCGTCTCTACACAGCTCAGGAAGCATTGGAAATGGGCATGGTCAACAAGGTTGTGCCACTCGAACAGCTCGAAGCCGAGACCATCGACTGGTGCCGAACCATTATGAAACGCAGCCCCTTTGCAATACGCATGATCAAGCGTGCCCTCAATGCCGAGCTCGACGGCCAGCACGGCCTGATGGAATTTGCCGGTGATGCCACACTGATGTACTACCTCATGGACGAGGCCCAGGAAGGTGCTCGCGCCTTCCTCGAAAAACGCGACCCCGATTTCGACCAATACCCCCAATTCCCGGGCTGATGACCTTCGACTTCGAGTGGGCACCCTACGTGCTCAAGTTCAACTTCGAGGCGCGCACATCGCGAGCCGTGATGCACACCAAACGCACCTATTTTCTCCGTCTCACTCTTGTGCCGACGGGTGAAACGGTCTATGCCGAAGTGCCGCTTTTCGAGGGCCTTTCGGCCGAAGACACTCCTGATTTCGAACAATGCCTTTCGATGCTCTGCCGCAAGGGCATCGAAGGCTACGACGGCTCGTTATCATCGGTCAACTTCGCGCTGGAAAGTGCCATGGCAGCCCTCGCTCCGCAGCCTTCCTCTCCATGGAGCCGCGGCGAGCAGGGCATAGCCATCAACGGCCTGGTGTGGATGGGCGACAAAGAAACCATGACTCGTCGTGTGGCCGAAAAAATCGAAGCCGGATTCAAAGTTCTCAAACTCAAAATCGGCGGCATCAATTTCGACGACGAGGTGGCCATTCTCCGCAGCATACGCAGCACCTTCGGACCCTCCGACCTGGAAATCCGCCTCGATGCCAACGGCAGCTTTACACCCGAAAACGCCATTAAGCGCATCGAAGAGCTTTCGAAGTTCAATATCCATTCGCTCGAACAACCCATCCGCTCCGGACAATGGCAGGCCATGGAGCACATCTGCCGACAGTCGTCCATCGCCATAGCCCTCGACGAAGAACTTATTGGCTGGCGTACTCCTGCCGAATCTGCCTCTCTGCTCGATGCCATAGGTCCGCAGTTCGTCATCCTCAAACCTGCTCTTTGCGGAGGATTCGAGGCTGCCGACACATATATTGCTCTCGCCAGTGAACGCAACATAGGCTGGTGGGCAACATCTGCGCTCGAATCGAACGTGGGGCTATATGCCATAGCCCGCTGGCTGTCTTTCAAGCATATAACGATGCCTCAAGGTCTTGGAACCGGACAGCTGTATACAAATAATTTTTTCTCGCCACTCGAACTGTGCGGCCCCGAACTCTTCTGCCGGCCCAACACTCCCGCTCCTGTGCCCGAAGGGCTTGAATGGAGAAAATAACCATGACCCACAGCGAATTTCTTGCCGATTGGAACGACAATAGACCGTATGTTGAGGCCCATACTTCAGGCTCTACCGGCAAGCCGAAGGATATCAGGCTTCTAAAGACCGACATGCTTGTGTCGGCACGTGCCACTAACGCCTTTTTCGGCATCAACAGCTCGTCATTCCTCTTCTGCCCGCTATCCTTGGACTATATCGCCGGCAAGATGATGGCTGTCAGGGCTTATGCCGCAAAGTGCGAAGTGGTATTTGCTCCGCCGAGCAACAAAATTGTGCTTCCCGACCGCCCAATCGACCTGCTGCCGGTAGTGCCTTCTCAGCTCAAAGCTCTTATAGCCGACCGCTCGGCACTGATGCAAGTTAAAAATCTGCTTATCGGCGGCGCGGCCCCGGCTGCAGAGGATTGCCAAGCCTTGGCCTCGATGGGGGTCAGGGCGTGGATAGGCTACGGAATGACAGAGACTTGCAGCCATGTGGCTCTGGCATCGGCTGCCGATGCCGAACGTATCTATCACGCAATGCCAGGCATATCGTTCACAAAAACCGGCGACAAGCACCTGATTGTCAACGCCCCGCTGTTTTCATTCCGAACTGTTGCCACCAACGATGTTGTCGAGTTGTTGGACGACAGATCGTTCCGTTGGCGAGGCCGGGCCGACAATGTTATCAACAGCGGCGGTATCAAACTCTTTGCCGAGGAACTCGAAAAGCTCTATGCACCGGCACTGGGCGCACTCCCCTACTATGTGACATCTGCGCCCGACCCCAAATGGGGAGCTGCAGTGGTCCTTGTTGTGGAAAGCACCCCCGATACCCTTCCGCTCATCCGTCAGGCAATAGAAAACATCGTTGCCGACCATCGACGGCGCCCCAAGCACTACCGCGCCGTAGCCGTCCTTCCCCGCACACCCAACGGCAAACTCCGCCGCGAATAGCGCGAATAGCAACTTTTTCCACAAAAAAATGACACGGATTTTGTCGAGTGGCAAAAAATTGTTACTTTTGTGAAAATTTGGAATGAATGGCAAAGGAACTATCGGAGCAATTAAACCGCCTTGGACATAAAGCCGAACTGCTTGTGACCCGCTTTGGCACCTTGCGCGACGATAACCAACGTCTGCAACAGCAGGTCGAAGACCTCGCAGCCCGCCTCAGTGCCGAGCAAGCAAAAAACGCCCGTCTGGCCGAAGAACTTCGCTTCCTGCGCATGAGCTCGGTGATTGCCACCAACAACGACGATGCCCGGCAGCTTCGGACCCTTCTTTCAAATTTAGTGCGGGAAATCGACACCTGCGTCGCCGACCTGATGAAAGACATCTGACCACCTCCCGCCCCTCGTTTTTGAATAGATGAACAACGCCAAACAGCATCTCATAACAGTGAAAATCGCCGGCTCAGAAGTTTTCAAACTGCCGGTGGCTGAGAACGAAGAGTCGTTCTACCGCTATGTTATTGAGCGCATTAACGATAACTGCAATCACTTTCGCTTCGGTCCCCATGCCGACAGCTCGTCGGTAGCACTGGCTAAAGTCACTCTCTACTATGCCACTATGCTCTACCGGCAAACCGAACAAGTCAACCGCCAGTCTGCCTTGCTCGACGATTTCGAAGCCCGAATAGACAGCCTCCTCGCCGGCACAGACTAAGACAAGGTTCATCTCATTCGCCCACAGGGGCATGCAGCTTTTTCTCTCCATTTGCAGCCACCGTTGGTGGCAGACTTCTTTTCAGCATGGTTATGCGGCTCAACAGCCTGTCGAAGGCTCACATGCCGTGACTTATTCTTCCGCACTTTCGAGCTGATGCAGAGGCATTCGCTGCTTGAAAGTGCATTTTTATTAATTCAATTAATCACCTGAAAAGATAGATGTTATTTCAAATTTTACTTGCAATAGCCTGTGCTGTGGTAGCTGCGGCAATAGCCGTGGTGGCAACCATGGCTGTTCAGCGCCGCTCGGCAAACTCTCAGGCTAAAGTCATCGTGGCCGAAGCTCAGCGTCAGGCCGAAGACCTCAAGCGCGACAAAGTGCTCGAAGGCAGGGAAGAAGCCCTGCGTATAACCTCCGAAGCAGAAAAAACGGCTCAGCAGAAAATGTCCAGGCTCCAGTCGTCTGAAGCAAAAATGAAACAGCGCGAGCTGCAGCTCAACCAGCAGCAGAGCGAAAACCAACGCACTCGCAACGAGCTCGACGGTCTGCGTCAGAACCTTGATGCACAGCAAAGCGTAATCAACAACCGTCAGGCACAGCTCGACGAGCTCCACCGTCAGGCACAGGACCTGCTGGAGCACATCTCCGGCCTCTCGTCGGCCGAAGCCAAAGAAAAACTCATCGAAAGCCTCAAAGACGAAGCCAAAACTGCCGCAGCATCGTATATCAACGACATTATGGACGATGCCAAGCTCACCGCAAACAAAGAAGCGCGCCGCATTGTGGTGCAGAGCATTCAACGTGTGGCCACAGAGACTGCCATTGAGAACTCGGTGACGGTGTTCCACATCGACAGCGACGAAATCAAAGGCCGCATCATCGGCCGCGAAGGCCGCAACATCCGCGCACTCGAAGCAGCAACAGGCATCGAAATAATTGTCGACGACACTCCCGAAGCCATAGTTCTTTCGGGATTCGACCCCGTACGCCGCGAAATTGCACGTCTGGCTCTACACCAGCTTGTTGCCGACGGACGAATCCACCCGGCCCGCATCGAAGAAGTTGTGGCCAAGGTACGCAAACAAATCGAGCAGGAAATCATTGAAACGGGACAACGCACTGCCATAGACCTCGGAATCCATGGGCTGCACCCAGAGCTAATCCGCATGGTGGGCAAAATGAAATATCGCTCGAGCTACGGTCAAAACCTGCTGCAGCACTCTCGCGAAACGGCAAACCTCTGTGCTGTCATGGCAAGCGAACTTGGCCTCAACCCCAAAAAAGCCCGGCGAGCAGGCCTGCTCCACGACATTGGCAAAGTGCCAGACGAAGAACCCGAACTGCCGCATGCTCTCCTGGGCATGAAACTCGCCGAGAAATACAAAGAGAAACCCGAAATTTGCAACGCCATCGGAGCACACCACGACGAAGTGGAACAGACCTCGCTCCTTGCCCCAATTGTGCAAGTGTGCGATGCAATTTCCGGTGCGCGTCCCGGTGCTCGCCGCGAAATTGTCGAAGCCTATATCAAACGTCTCAACGACCTTGAGCAGCTGGCTATGTCCTACCCCGGAGTTATCAAAACCTACGCCATACAGGCCGGTCGCGAACTGCGTGTGATTGTAGGGGCCGACAAAATCGATGATGCCGAAACCGAAAAGCTTTCTAACGAAATTGCACGACGCATTCAGGACGAAATGACATATCCGGGACAGGTGAAAATCACCGTCATTCGCGAAACTCGCTCCGTTAGCTTTGCCAAATAATGGAAGACTATAAAGGTAAAGATTGCCAGCGGTGCAAACTGCACAGCTACAACTGGCTTGCCGACATTCCTGGAGGAAAGTCCGAAGGCGAGTTTGTGGAAGTGCAGTTCAAAAACACACGCAAAGGCTACTACCGCAACTCCACCAACCTGCCTTTGATCATCGGCGATGTGGTGGCCGTAGAGGCAAGCCCTGGTCACGACATAGGCACAATTACCATGACCGGCGACCTGGCAGAGCTGCGAATGCGCCGCGCAGGAGGCAAGCAGAAGGAGGAGGTCAAAAGAGTGTTCCGAAAGGCAAAGCCCGCCGACCTCGAAAAATTCGAGGAAGCAAAGGCTCGCGAAGAATATACGATGATTCGCGCCCGAAAAATCGCCGAAGAACTGAAACTGAACATGAAAATCGGCGATGTAGAATACCAGGGCGACGGCAACAAAGCCATCTTCTACTACATTGCCGACGAACGCGTCGACTTCCGTCAGCTCATCAAGATTCTCGCCGAGACTTTCAAAGTACGTATCGAGATGAAGCAAATAGGCGCCCGACAAGAGGCCGGTCGTATTGGCGGTATAGGACCATGCGGACGGCCGCTGTGCTGCTCGCAGTGGATGACTAACTTTGTGTCGGTATCCACTTCGGCTGCCCGTTTCCAGGACATTTCGCTAAATCCCCAGAAACTGGCAGGACAATGTGCCAAGCTCAAATGCTGCCTCAATTTCGAGGTCGATGCATATGTGGAGGCTTCGAAGCACCTGCCCCCGCGTGATGTGCGCCTCGAAACTGCCGATGCCACATACTATCACTTCAAAACAGACATCTTCAACCACCTTATCACCTATTCAACCGACAAAAACATTGCGGCCAACCTGGTGACGCTCACACCCGAGCGTGTTTTTGAGGTGATTCAGCTCAACAAAGCCGGAGAGAAACCCATCAGCCTGATTGTTGAGGAGAAAGCAAAACCGCGAAAGGAACGAACCGACTTTGGAGACGTTCTCGACGACGGCGACCTGACGCGTTTCGACAAAAAGAAACGGAAAAAACGAAAGGGGCAGAACAAAAACAACCCTCAGCCCGACAAGAAACAAAACGTCCCCGCCGACAAAAAACAACAGGCTGCAGAAAACAAGCAGCAGCCGCAAAAACATCAAGCTGAAAAGAAACAAGCCCAACCCAACGACAAAAAGCCACCTCAGGACGTTGATAGAAAGAAAGGACGCCGTCGTCCGCAAAAAAAGTCTAATGAAGGTCCGACCGATTAAAATATTACCCCCGGCCGCGGCAATTTTTATTGCCGCGGCAACTGTGGTGTCCGCTTGCTCAATCGACGGACACCACGGCAATGGCGATGACAATTATTTCAGCGCATTTGCCACTTTGCCACATGCCCGGTGGGCATATAGCGACGCCAAAACCTTCGAAGTCGACACTCTTGCCGACAGCATTTCGCAACCGGGCGATGTGGTGCTCACAGTCCGACATACGTCGGGTTACTCTTACAGCAACATCTGGGTGGAACTAAGCATGGATGTTGCCGATACCGCTGCACGCCGCGACACCTTCAACATCCGCCTGGCCGACATCTACGGCCGCTGGCTCGGAAAAGGAATGGGAACATCCCTGCAGAAAAACGACACACTGCTACGAAATGTGGCGATTCGCCGCCATCAACCCATCCGCCTGCGACACATCATGCGCACCGACACCCTCAGCGATATCGAACAAGTTGGGATTTCTTTCTTTCCTCATAAATTATAAATATGACAGAATCTGTTGATTTTCTTCAAATTAATTTGCTCGGCACAAACGAAAGCAAACTGCGTTTCGACAAGCTCAAAGCCGCAATGGCCAACGCTTCGATCGATTGTGCCCTTATATGCACCAATACCAACATCTACTATCTCACCGGCCGCGTATTCCGTGGATATATCTTTGTGAGCACCGACCGGGAAGAGCCGGTCTACTTTGTGCGCCGTCCCTCAACACTGCGCAGCACATCAGGCGAAAAGGTGGTGCACATCCGCAAGCCAGAAGAAATTGCCTCAGCCCTTGGAGCCATTAATGCCCCCATTGCCCTGGAGCTCGACAGCATCAGCTACTCCGAAGCATGCCGGCTGGCAGCGGCAACGGGCATGACGGCACCTGCCGGCAATGTTAGTGCAGCACTGCGAGCTGCACGTGCTGTGAAAACACCTGTCGAGTTAGCAAAACTTCGCTTGTCGGGCGAGCGCCAGTCGCTTGTCTATGAGCACATTCCGCATCTCTATCGCGAAGGTATGACCGACATAGAGTTCCAGATTGAAATTGAACGTGCTTCGCGCCTCGGCGGCTGTCTGGGACAGTTCCGCGTGGCAGGCCGCGAAATGGAACTGTTCATGGGCAATGTCATAACCGGCGAAAACGCCGACACCCCTTCGCCCTACGACTTTACGATGGGCGGCGAAGGCCTCGACCCTTCCAACCCCATAGGAGCCAACGGCACCATAATCAAACCCGGCATGCCCGTGATGGTGGATGTCAACGGCAACTACACCGGATATATGACCGACATGACGCGCATATACTACTGCGACAACCTTGCAGACGAAGCATTCAAAGCCAACGAGCTGTCGGCCGCCATCTGTGCCGAACTCGCATCGATGATGCTTCCCGGGGCAAAAGCAGCCGACCTCTATGCACGCGCCCTGCAGATGGCTACAGATGCAGGCATGGCCGATTACTTCATGGGACATCGATGCCATGCCGGTTTTGTGGGACACGGGATAGGAATAGAGGTAAACGAAGGACCCGTGCTTGCACCACGTTCGCACGATATAATTCAAAAGGACAACGTTATTGCCGTTGAACCGAAATTTGTTATTCCACATCTGGGAGCTGTTGGCATCGAAAACACTTATATTGTCGGAGCCAACGGAGGCCAGGCCATAACCACCGCTCGAACAGAACCGGTGGAACTCGACTGACCGATGAACTTCAAGAGCAAACTTCGATCCAAAATTTTCCACACCGTTGGTGCAGCAGCCGATGATATGGGCTGCCAAGCATACGTTGTGGGCGGTTATGTGCGCGACCTTGTCATTGGTCGTTCCTCCAAGGACATAGACTTTGTCACCGTCGGTTCAGGCATAGAGCTGGCTCAAAATGTGGCCGCCATTCTTGGCGGCAAAACCGATGTGACAGTGTTCCGCAACTATGGAACGGCGCAAATTCATCGACGGGGTCTCGAACTCGAATTTGTGGGCGCGCGAAAAGAATCCTACCGCCACGATTCTCGCAACCCCATTGTAGAAGACGGCACCCTTGCCGACGACCTCGCACGCCGCGACTTCTCTATCAATGCAATGGCTGTGAGCGTCAATGCTGCCTCGTTCGGCGAACTCATCGATGTGTACGACGGCATGGGCGATATCGAACGCCGCATCATCCGCACTCCCGCCGACCCCGATATAACATTCAGCGACGACCCTCTGCGAATGCTCCGTGCCATACGCTTTGCCACCCAGCTGCAGTTCGACATCGACCCCGTCACCTTTGCCGGCATCGTCCGCAATGCCTCGCGCATCGAAATCATCACCGCCGAACGAATCAAGGACGAACTGTTCAAAATCATGGCCTCGCCCAAGCCTTCCATTGGATGGGAACTTCTGCTCGCCTCAGGCCTCCTCGGCAAGATTCTGCCCGAGCTTGCTCGCATGAAAGGCATAGACGTGGTTCATGGGCGGGGACACAAAGACAATTTCCGCCACACCATGCTGGTGCTCGACAGCGTGGCCCAGGCTTCCGACAATGTCTTCCTCCGCTGGGCCGCACTCTTCCACGACATAGGCAAGCCGGTGACTAAGCACTGGGACGATGCTCGCGGATGGACATTCCACAACCACAACTTTGTGGGAGCAAAGATGGTGAGGAACATATTCCGCCGCATGAAGTTTCCGCTCGGAGCCGAAATGCGCTATGTTGCAAAGCTTGTCGAGCTACATATGCGCCCTATTGCCCTGGTCGAAGACGAAGTGACCGACAGCGCAGTGCGTCGCCTGGCCAACTATGCCGAGGAAGACCTCGCCGACCTCATGCTGCTCGCCCGTGCCGACATCACCAGCAAAGACGAGGCGCGCAAGGCCCGATACCTGGCCAATTTCGACCTGGTGGAAGAGAAATTCCGACAGACCGAAGCCAAGGATTTTGAACGCAACCGTAAAAATCCGGTCGACGGCACAGAAATCATGGCCCTTTTCGGTCTGCCTCAATGCCCCGAAGTAGGATTCTACGCAAAAAGCCTCAAACAAGCAATCAAAGACTGCGAAATTGAGGACTCTCGCGAGGCTGCCCTGCATTTTCTTCTCAAACTGGCCGAAGAGCGAGGCACAAAACCCCTCTACGACCCTTTTGCAAATTAAACTATGTACTATATCACAAAAAAAATAGAAATCTCTGCCGCGCATCGTCTCAACCTTGACTATGCCAGCAAGTGCACCTCGCTCCACGGACACAACTGGATTGTGACTGTGCACTGCCGAAGCCGCGTGCTCAACCACAACGGCATGGTAACAGACTTTACAGCCGTCAAGCACCTTGTCGAAGACACGCTCGACCACCATGTGCTCAACGATGTACTACCCTTCAACCCCACTGCCGAAAACATTGCCCGCTGGATTTGCGACAATGTTGAGAATTGCTACCGTGTCGATGTGCAGGAGAGCGAAGGAAACACTGCAAGCTATCAACGCGACGATGAAAACATATAAGGTCAACGAGATTTTCTACTCACTTCAGGGCGAGGGATTCTACACCGGCACACCGGCTGTGTTTCTCCGCTTTTCGGGATGCAACCGCTTCTGCGCCTTCTGCGACACGCAGCATCAGAACGGCACCGAAATGACCGGTGCCGAGATTGCTGCGGCTTGCTCGGCCTATGCTTCCAGGCACCTTGTGGCCACCGGCGGCGAACCTCTGCTGCAGCTCGACAGCGAACTGCTGCGACTGCTCAAAGCCGGAGGGTTCTATGTTCAGATCGAAACCAACGGCTCCCTGCCCGTACCTCCCGAAGTGGACTGGGTTACTTGTTCGCCTAAGGACGCGCCTTGGGCCGTAGACCGTGTCGACGAACTAAAAATTGTCTACCAAGGACAGGATGTTGAGCAGACCGCATCGATGTTCGACACCCCGCGCCGCTTTCTTCAGCCATGCTCAGGGCTCAACACCGCCGAAACAATCGACTATATTCTGCGTCATCCGCAATGGCGGCTTTCTTTGCAGACCCATAAACTGATTGATATCCGATGAATAGAATTGTTGCATTTGTCGTTTCTTTCCTTTTGCTGCTGGCGGTAGCTCCGGCTACAAAAGCCGCTCCGGCTGACACTTGCATCTACTTTGTTAATGTTTATCCCGGGAACGAGGTCTACGAACTCGAAGGTCATTCGGCAATCGTGGCCGAAATTGCCGGACGCCGACCCATCGCATTCAACTATGGAGTCTTCGACTTTGACAAACCCAACTTTGTGTGGCGTTTTGTCAAAGGCGAAACCGACTATAGGGCTGTCCCCTACCCGGCCGACATTTTTTTCAATGAATACCAACATGAAGGGCGCCGTGTGGTGATGCACCGCCTGAATCTCGACAGTGACGGAAAACGAAGGCTCATGGACATGCTCATGGACAATGTGCGTCCCGAAAATGCCACCTATCGATATAATTACGTGCTCAACAATTGCGCCACACGCCCACTTGCCGTGGTTGAAAGGGCTTATGGCGACAGCATCATTTTCGGCCCCGCTCCCTTCGAAGCAAATTCATCCCTGCCGCTTACGTTCCGCAATGTGATGCGCAACTATCACCGCAACTATCCCTGGTACCAGTTTGGCATCGACCTGGCTCTTGGTCCCGGCATCGACCGTCCCATAACATCGCGAATGGCGACATTCGCACCCGCCGAACTCGACCGCATGCTCGACAATGCCTCCGTGGGAGGCCGGCGGCTAACCGACAGCACAATTGTGGCTATTGACACCCCTCCCGATGCGGTGCCCGACGGACCTACTCCGTGGCCTCTCTCGCCTTTGTTTGTCTGCTGGCTGGTGTTTGCGTTCTCCCTCTATGCCACAGTCCGCAACCTGCGCCGATGCACTTTTATGCCCGCGCTCGACTTTGTGCTCTTTGCCATATTCGGCATTGCCGGCTGCCTTCTCACCTTCCTCATCTTCGTATCGACCCACGAAGCGACATCGCCCAACTGGCTCTATGTGTGGCTAAACCCTCTTTGTCTTCTGTTCCCCATTCTGATGTGGAGCAAACGAGGCCGCAAGTTTCTTTTCTACTATTGCAGCATCAACGCCGTGGCGGTGACAGCCATACTTGTGGCTTGGCCGTGGATTCCCCAGAGCGCAAATGCTGCTTTCTTCCCTCTTATGATGGCCGACATCTTGCGGTCGGCAACGTTTGCCATCAACTATCGCCGGAAGTGTCAGCTTCGGAATTTATAGTGGTAATCAATACCGAAAAGGCTGCCTATAAATGTGAGTATTTCGCCGAATGCAACAAGCACCGAAGGTGAAATATGGCCCAGCGGAGGCACCATAAAGCCTCCAATCAACAGGCCCACGCCCACAATAATCAATGCCAGCGCAGCCTTCAACTGCTGCCGGCGTTCGCTTGCTTGTCTGTTTTGTCTCATAAGTTCTTGAATTTTGGGTTGACACCGCAAAATTACATCGGCTCCCCGATGGAATATCGTAGTATTCCGTCTGAAACAGCAAATTTTAGCTCCAAACCGGTGACGTTTATTGGCGTTATACCACCGAGTCGATTTTCATCAATTGGGCTTCGAAATTGTCGCGGTCTATAGCACGTGCTTTCAAACGGTTGCGGTAGGAGTAGATGGTGTTGAGCGAATAGTTTAGCACCTGGGCTATGCGCTGACTTTCTTCTATGCCCAGACGCATGAAGGCAAGAATACGGAAATCGGTGCTCAACGACCCTTGGGGAGGTATTTCCAACTGCGCATCCGGGCGCAGCAATTCGTTGACACGCAGCACAAAATCGGGATATATATGCAGAAAAGCATTGTCGAACACCTCGTAAAACTCACGGCTCTGCTCCTCGACGAATTTACCCGATTTTGTCATTCGGTAAAGTTCTTCGCTCTGCCCGGCGCTGAGCTTGCGCGTCACAATCTTGCAGAACTGGTTGAGTTTGTCCATATAGATGGAGCAAAGCAAAAGGAACTGACTGATATACACTTCCTTGGCAGTATTCGCAGCAGCAAGCTTATGCTGCAGACGCTGCATCTTGAAGATTTCGTGGCGCAGAACAAGAAGGATGACAATGAGAATGACCATGAGCACAGCCAAACCGATGATTACCATCACCGTGTCGCGACGGCTCTCCGAAATTTCGTTACTATAGGAACTCTCGATGAGAGGCAACACCTTGGCAGTGTTGACCATACGCAGCGGAGCACCACATTCGACAGCGTTCTCAAGCGCATCCGACAGATAGCCATAGGCCCGGCGCACATCGCCCTGCTCATAAGCCAAAGCTCCCAGGTCCTGAAGCGAAACCAATTCGCGGGTGGCCGAGAGCACATCGGCAAGGGCAGAAAGTGTGAGATAGTAGCGGTAAGCCTCCACGTCGTTGTTGTCGCGGGCAATTTTTGAGAGATGATGTGCCGCGCGGGCACGGATATTGCTCGCGGGGTGCTCGCTGTCCACAATCTCTTCAAGGAGTACTCGCGCATACGAAAGCTCGCCTGTCAAAAAGGCATATTCCGCACGATTGAATTTGTATAACTTGCTGTCGTGCGACAAAACATCGAGCATCTCCTTTTGGAAAGCAAGAGCCTGATCTTTATGCGGCTCTGCCACCTCGGGATAGTCACCGAAGAAAGCTGCCATATAGCTGTGCATCTGACGGCCGGCATCCAGATAGTCGGCGAGCATTTCAGGCGGAACGCTGTCGCGGGGAATACCATAGAAAATGGAATGAGCGGTGTCGAAAAGACCGCACAAAGGCAGCTGTTCGGCATATCGGAAACGGAAGGGATAGGAATCTGTACCTGTTGTGGCAGCAATTCCACGCCGCAGATAGGCCATCGACGAATCGTTGTTGAAGCTCTTGTAGAGGTTGGCCATGCTCATATATAGCGCGGGCTTATAGAGGTCGTGCCGTCCGAGTTGAGCTTGCACGCTGTCGATTTGTCGCTGGCGCAGTGCTATATAGTTCCTTCGTTCCTTAATGGCGCGGTCAAGCTGCAGCGTTGCACTCTCCAGCCTCGATATTTCAAGAGCCGAACAGCCAAAGACCGCTGCCAACATGGCGAACACTGCAAAAAGGGTTCTCATAAAGTCTCGAAACGACGGCTTATTTCGTCATTGCTTATCATCGAAATGATGGGCAGGCCTGATGGGGTGTACGATGGATCGCTGCTGCGGAACAGGTCGGCGGTGATGCTCTCCATCTCCCCCTGCGTCAGAGGCTGCTGATGACGCACCGCCGTGGCCTCGGCCATGGCAAGGGCAAGAGGACGGCAGAAGGCCGATGTGTCTTCGCTGCCCGGCTCGTCGGCTATGACACTGAGCAGAGCCTCGGTGGCACTCAGGCCTGTAAGCGATACCGGTACGGCATTGATGCTCCAGCGGTTGTTTCCGCAATCATCGACATTGAAACCGATGGACTTGAGCATGTTCATGCGGGCCTTAAGTGTAGCGGTCTGCACAGGCGACAACTCCACATCCTCGGCAAAAATAAGCTTTTGCGATGCCATGGAGCCACCGGAAAACCGGGCCATGTAGCGGTCGTAAAGAATGCGCACATGCGCTCTGTGTTGTGCTATGAGCATCAGTCCCGAATTGGTAGGACTGACAATATAGCGGTTTTGGTACTGCAGGCACGTGGCCGACGGCGTAGAGGTCTCGGCTTCCGGCACTTCGAAAAGCGCAGGGTCGGGAGGAGCCACGGTGCGCGAAGGCCGCAGGACGGTGTTATCGGCAGTAATGTTGCCTGAAGAAGCACGCATTCCCATACGTTCGCCGCTATTGTCGGCAGCTTTGCGGTTGAAATTGTCGTATATCTGCTCCCAGCCGACAGCAGATTCACTAAAGGGGTCGAAGCTGCCCACTGCACCATCATCGGGAGTGCCAACGGCCTTATCCGGCTCGAAAAGAGGAATGTCGAGAGTGTCGTCGCTGTCAAAGTCGAGGGCTCCGGCAGCCTGAGTTTTTCCAAGAACCTCCTTCACAGCGGCTTCGAGAATCTGCCAAATGGCCTGCTCTTGTTCGAATTTGATTTCGTATTTCTGCGGATGGATGTTGACATCGATGGTCGACGGGTCGACATTGAAATTGATAAAATACGACGGCTGCACATCGGCTCCTATCAAATTTTCGTAACACTTGAGGATTGCCTTGTGGAAGAACGGATGGCGCATATAGCGACCATTCACAAATAGGAACTGCTGGAAACCCCGCTTGCGTGCAAAACGAGGCATGCCAATAAAACCGTCGATTTTCACAATAGAAGTATCGGTGGCCACCTGGGCAAGCTGGCTCTCCATGTTTTTGCCAAAAAGGTCGGAAATGCGCTGTTTAAGACTGCCACGCATAAACTGGTGGAGCGTCACATCGTTGTGTATCAACGTAAAATCCAGCCCTGTGTTTACCAAGGCAAGTCGTTCGAACTCGCGCAATATATGGTTGAGCTCAATACTGTCTTTCTTCAGAAATTTACGCCGCGCCGGCATGTGGAAGAATATATTCTTGACCATGATGTTGGTGCCAGGCACGCAGCTTGCCGGTTCCTGGCCTTCGTACTGCGATTCGGAGATGAGCAGCCTTGTGCCAACGGTGTCGTCGCGGCGCATGGTGCGCAGTTCTATTTGTGCCACTGCGGCTATAGAAGCCAAAGCCTCGCCCCTGAAACCCATGGTGTGGAGACTGTAGAGGTCGGCGGCAGCCGATATTTTGCTCGTGGCATGGCGTTCGAAGGCCATGCGGGCATCGGAGGGCGACATGCCACAACCGTTGTCCACCACCTGAATCAGCGTGCGTCCCGCATCCTTGAGGATGATTGAAATCATGTCGGCCCCGGCATCGACAGCGTTTTCCACAAGTTCCTTGATCACCGAGGCCGGACGCTGAATTACTTCGCCGGCGGCAATCTGGTTTGCCACCGAATCGGGAAGGAGGCGAATCACATCTTCATTCATAAGTACCTCCTTATCTGCCTTTAGCGGCTTTAATTATTTTTCCTGCAAGCTCGTTGTTGTTGAGCACTCCATGGAAGTCGTCGGCTCCGCACCCCATCACAAACAGCGGCACAGGGTTGGCGGTGTGGTGTGTGGTGGTGAATCCGAAACCGCATGCCTGGTCAAAAATTTCAAACACTTTGACCGCAAAGGGATGGAAGCTGGCATAGAGCGTCTGCTGTTCTTCGCCCTTGCGGTCCTCAAAGGTCTCTTTAAATGCTTTGCGTATGGCCTCTTTCTGTTTTTTTGAAAGCTTCACCACGGAGTAGAGACCAAGATTGTCTTCGAGGTATTTCTTCATGTCTTCCCACTCAAAACGCTCGCGGCTGAGATGACGCGACTTGCAAAACTCGGAGAAAACCTCTTTCGACACTTTCTGACAGTCAATATATTGCATGGCGTTGCCCTGACGCTGGTAGACCATACCGCCTGTATCGTGATCGGCGGTGATGACAATCAAAGTGTTGTCAGGATGTCGGCGATAGAACTCCATAGCAATGGCTATTGCTTTGTTGAAACTGATGGTTTCCTTCACTGCCGCACCGGCATCGTTGCCGTGAAGAGCGTGGTCGATGTTGCCGCCCTCGATCATGGCAAAAAATTTGCGCGGCGAATATTTTTCGAGATGCTCGATGCAAGCCTGTGTCATCTCCGGCAAACTGAGCTTGCCGGCAACAGAATCAATGGTGTAGGCAGCACTTTTGCTTTCGTCAAGCAAGAGCACCTTGCGGCTTGTGATGCCGGCGAGTTGGCCGGCGCCGCGCACAACTTGTACGCTGTTCTGCTCCAAAATGTCGAAAATATCATTGGGTTTGCCATCGGTGTAAGCACCTCGGAGATAGGCACCGGCAATAAATTCATAGTTGGTGGCAGCCATTTGTCGGCAAATATCATAGTATTGCTTGCGACTCGGCACATGAGACACAAAAGCCCCCGGAGTGGCATCGTCGGCTGCTACCGAAGTTACAATGCCTATGCCGTAGCCCATTCGTTGCAGGGTGGTGCTCACTGCATCGACGGCCGTGCTGTCGGCATCCATGCCGAGCATGCCGTTTCGTGTTTTGTGCCCCGTAGCCAGGGCGGTGCCGGCAGCCGCGCTGTCGGTAACATCGTCCGAAGCCGAGTAGGTCTGCAGCCAGCCCCCGTAGGGAGCCTGAAACATGGGCAGAGGCGTGTCGTCGCCCCGCACGTTCTTATTGTAGAACTGTGCCGCCATGGCCGGACCCATGCCCATGCCGTCGCCTATGAAGTAAAAAATATAGTCGGCTTTCGGAGCCGCAGTGGCCGAAAAGGCACACAGAAGAGCGAGAAGAAACAGTATTTTTTTCATGATTTAAGGAATTTTTCTATTGCTTGGGCAATGCGGCGGTCGTTGCACAGTCGCGGCACTTTGCGCTGTCCGCCAAGGCGCCCTGTCGAGGCAAGCCAGCGGTCGAAGGTGCCGCGAGGAACAGATGTGAGTTCCAGCCGCCCTAAAAATATGTTGCCGACGCGTTTGGCCTGATAGTCGGAGTTGACAGCCTGCAGCTCGGCATCGAGCACGTCGGCAAATGCTTCGTCGCCGCAGTCGGGACGGTGTGTCCACTCTATGAACCACTGATGGCGGCCCTTGGTGCGACAGTCGGCATATACGGGGGCTGCTGTATAATTGGCAACACGAGCCCCGGTGCGACGGCATGCTGCCGCCAAGGCTGCATCGGCGTTCCACACCATCAGTTCCTCGCCGAAAGCATTGATGTAGCTGTTGGTGCGTCCGGCGACACTGATTCGCAAAGGCTCCGTGCTCTCTACGCGAACTGTATCGCCCGGCGAATAACGCCACAGCCCGTTGCACGAGCTTATCAGCAAGGCATATGTGCGACCTTTTTCCACCTTCCATGCAGGGAGCGGAGCCCCGGTGGCTATGCCGCCGGAAAATGGTGCAAATTCGTAGAACACGCCGGCATCGAGCAAAAGACGCATGCCCTGTGCATTGTCTGCGGTTTCCTGCACGGCAAAAAAGCCTTCCGAAGCGTTGTAGTTCTCCACATAGTGCATTCTGGAAGGATCGGTGATGGAGGCATACTGCTCGCGATAGGGGCCGAAAGATATGCCGCCGTGAAAAAACACCTCAAGTCCGGGCCACACCTGATGGATGGTCGATTTTCCACTCAGCTCCAGCACATTGCGCAACACCTGCAGGAACCACGACGGCACACCGCTGATGTTGCTGATGTTTTCTCTGATGGCAGCATGGGCAAGAGCCGGAAGTTTTTCTTTCCAGTCCTCCAAAAGAGCAGTTTTCTTGTTCGGCACGCGAAAGAAATTTGCCATAGGAGGAATGGCTTCGATAAGGTTTGCCGACAAGTCGCCCACGCGGATGCCGGGGGATATGCTGCTGCCAAGTTCGTTGGCAAAACTGCCGCCGAGAATAAAGCCTTTGCCGGCAAAAATGCGGCTCTGAGGATTCATGCCAAGATATGATGCCACAGCTTCGGCACCACCGCGATAGTGGTTGTCCCGAAGGCCCTCGGGTGTTACGGGAATATATTTGCTCTTGCCCCCCGATGTGCCCGACGATTGCGCGAAGCGGCGGCAAGCCCCGGGCCAAAGCACATCTTTCTCGCCCAGGAGCATGCGCTCCACCATGGGACGTATATCCTCATATTCAACGGCGGGCACTGCCGTGCAGTAGTCCTCGTAGTGGGAAATTTGACCGAAATTATAGTGCTTTCCCACCCATGTGTGCGCCGCTGTTTTTAACAAGTTCCTCAACACACGCCGCTGCACTTGTTCGGTTCCGGCAGGGTCGGCCCACTGCCTGCGGCGGGCAAGCATTGCACTGAAGTAGGGACGGGCAAACGGTGTGAAATTGAGCATAGGCAGCACAGTTCAGGATTGGAGCGAGCCTTCGAGCTCGGTGAGCACTTTGGCGAGTTCTTCCTCGGTGCGTGTCAGACGACTGCGGCACATAAGCAGCAGCGCGGCAGCGCGGCGTGTGCGCGCCGCCAGGGTGTCTACATCGCAGCCCTCGCTGCGCAGCGAGGCCACAATGCCTTCGAGGTCGGCAAGAGCGTCGGGATAGGTAAGGTCTTTATCTTCTTTTGATGCCATATCCGGTGTCTTTTTTCACTGCAACGATAAGTTTTTTCTCAATCTTGTTGGCACTATTTGAATGTAACGGTTCGGTTATAGACAAAATTTGCCAGTGTGTAGACCACATTTCCCAGCAATGTTGCAATACCGTAGCCCGACAGAACAATGCCCAGGATGTTGAAGTTAAGGTCGCCAAAATAAGATTCGGTGAGCATCCACACCACCCACAGCTGCAGCAAATAGCACAGTCCGAAACCGAGAAGAAACTTCAAAGCCTCGCGGGCATAACTGCCATCGGAGTGAAACACCCACTGCTTGTTGCACAAGAAGGAGTTGATTACGCCGCAAATATAGCCCAGAGCGTTGCTAACATAGAGGTTCCACTCCAGAAGCGACTTGCACATATAAATCACGCCCAGCGTAACGAGCGTATTGAGCACGCCCACAAGGCAGTATTTCACAAATTGGATTAACTTTACTACGTTGCGTTTTTCGCGGTATGCTTTCATTTTGGTGGCAGATCTTTAGGGTCAACTTTGAGTATGGGCAGCGACCAATTGAAATGAACGGCCGCCACACGCAGGCCAATGACGGTGAAGGCGCATGCCAGCTGCACCACTATGGACGTGAGCCCCGGCACAAGGCTGGCGAGCCAATATACCAGACCGCCGGCAAGGCAGGCCGTGGCATAGATATCTTTGCGGAAAAACAAGGGTTCTTCGTTGATGAGGATGTCGCGGATCACTCCGCCGAAAGCTCCGGTGATGATGCCCATCACAATGGCAACCCACGAAGGATAGCCGGCTGCATAACTTTTTTCTATGCCTACGACCACAAAAAGAGCAAGGCCAATGGCATCGAAAATGAAAAGTGTGCGCATGCCTCCCACAAGAGCCTTGCGGAAAACAATAACGGCAAGGAGCGACAGCAAGGTCACTGCAAGATAGGCCCAGGACTGCATCCAGAACACGGGAATGCCAAGCAGAAGGTCGCGCACGGTACCACCGCCGATGGCCGTCACGAAACCCACGACATAGGCCCCGAACCAGTCGAAATTCTTTGCGGCAGCAAGTCGTATGCCGGATATGGCAAACGCTATGGTGCCAAGCATCTCTATGATGAACAAAAATAAATTGTCCTGGCTCATTTTGTCTCGTTGTTTTCTTTCTGCCGGAAGCGGCACACATCAGTAAGAATGCACTCCTCACATAGCGGACGACGCGCCCTGCACACATAGCGTCCGTGGAGGATGAGCCAATGGTGGGCGCGAGGAATGATGTCAGGGGCAAGGTTGGCGGTGAGCGTGCGCTCGGTGGCCAATGGCGTGCGGCTGCCGGTGGTCAGCCCTATGCGCTCGGCAACGCGGAACACATGGGTGTCTACGGCCATTGTCGGACGGTTATACACCACCGACAGAATGACGTTGGCGGTCTTTCGCCCTACCCCGGGCAGGGTCATAAGGCTGTCGATGTCGTCGGGGACTGTGCCGCCATAATCGGCGACAAGTTTCCGGGCCATAGCTATCAAGGCCTTGGTTTTATTGTTGGGATATGAAATAGACTTGACGAACGAGAAAACCTCCTCGCTGCTTGCTGCGGCAAGGTCGGCTGCCGTGGGATAGGCAGCGAACAATGCCGGAGTGGTCATATTAACACGTTTATCGGTGCACTGCGCCGACAGGATGACGGCCACAAGCAGCTGAAAAGGGTCCTTGTAGTGCAGTTCGGTCTTGGGAGACGGCATGTGCCGTTCAAACCGTTCTACAACGATGCTGTAGCGTTCTTTCCTTGTCATTGATTTCAATGAGCGGCTGTAAACTCATCGAGGAAACGCACATCATTCTCCGAGAACAAGCGCAGGTCTTTAACGCGGTATTTCAGATTGGTGATGCGCTCAATACCCATACCAAGGGCAAAACCGCTATATTCGTTAGGATCTATCCCGCACGCACTCAGAACATTGGGGTCGACCATGCCGCAGCCCAGAATCTCCACCCAGCCGGTGCCTTTGCAGAACGAGCATCCCTTGCCGCCGCACAGGTCGCAGCTGATGTCCATTTCGGCCGAAGGCTCGGTGAAGGGGAAGTAGCTCGGGCGAAGGCGTATGTCGGTTTGAGGGCCGAACATCTCACGGGCAAAATAAAGGAGTGTCTGACGAAGGTCGGCGAAGCTCACGTTCTTGTCGATGTAGAGGGCCTCTACCTGATGGAAGAAGCAGTGGGCACGTGCCGAGATGGCCTCGTTGCGATAAACTCGGCCGGGGCAGATGATGCGGATGGGTGGTTTCTGGCTGGTCATGACGCGTGTCTGCACCGACGATGTGTGGGTGCGAAGCAGCACATCGGGCTGCCGGCCGATAAAGAAGGTATCCTGCATGTCGCGGGCGGGATGATCGGCGGCAAAATTCAGCGATTCAAACACATGCCAGTCGTCCTCAATCTCGGGACCTTCGGCAATGGTGAAACCAAGACGGCGGAAAATGTCGATAATCTGTTCGCGTACCAGCGACAACGGATGACGGCTGCCAAGCGCAACAGGAGCCGCCGTGCGTGTGAGGTCTAATGACCCGGCGGCGTTGCCGCCGGCCTCGCACGCTTCCTTCAAAACGTTGATGCGCTCGGTGGCTCGCGTCTTGAGCTCATTCAAAGCCTGGCCTATCTCGCGTTTCTGCTCGGCAGGAACCGTGCGAAAATCATTCATCAGGGACGAGATGATTCCCTTTTTGCTTAAATATTTGATACGCAGTGCCTCAACTTCGGAAGCATCGGAAGCAGTAGCTGCATCTATTTCTGCGCCTATAGCTTTTATTTTTTCTAACATCGATTCGGTTTTTCGTGCCACAAAATTACTAATTATATTCCACTTCCACAAATGAAAGTGCCGCCGCAAAGCCTTTGTTGAATCTTGCCATCACTTCAAATCGAGGTTTTAGAACCCTTGTCAAACAGTATCGCACGGATTAGATATTTTTTTGACAATCTTTCATCTAAAAACTTGCAGGTTAGAATAATATTTCCTAACTTGCAGCCGAAATCAGACAACTTTATTAAAATAGAATAGCAAAAGTTGCAGCCAACCTTTCTTGCCATACTTTAAATTCTATGAAAAACTGTAAGATTCTATTCATATTGCTGATATTCGCCTTGCCTGACTTGTGTGGCGGCGGAAATCCGATGACCACTTCCATGCTGCCGCAGGATGGCGACAAGGTGACAAAGAAGCACTGCGAATATCTTGAGGTGTCCTCCGAAAACGACTTTTGGGATTTCAGCAACGCTGTGGCAACAGGCAGGGAACACGACCTGACTTGGTTCAATTTCGGCGATACTCTGCTCGTAAGGTCCGAGCGCGGCACACAGCTCACTTACCAAATATCGGGCGACAGCATTTTCTGGTCTGCGTTTGAAAGCCCTCTCATGGAGGCGAGGGAGAGAGGTGTCGGACTTGTTTTGCCGAAACTACAGGCCGGTGACAGCGTTGTATGCTGCTTCAAGTTTGACGGTGCCTACTGCCGTGAAAACAAGCTGAAGACTGAGGGGGTGATAACATTCATGAAATCCAGCCCGGGCATCCTCGTTCTGCCCGACGACACCGTGAGGAATGCCTACGTTGTCAGCCAGGTTTCCGAAGGCATATTCAAGGTTGTGGCCCAAAGGGACAGCCAGACTGTGACCATCGATTCGCTGCAGCAGAAAACAATAGTAGACAGATGGTATTCACCCCGTTACGCCAACGAGCTTGCGGAAAACATCGTCGACCTTTATTATTCGAACGGTTCGCTTGTCAAGAAGGCGAGCGGAACGTTTATCTGTCCGCCTGCGGTTCAGGAATACGCCTTGGGGGCAAAAAAGAACAAGGAACGAAAGCCGGGCAACGGCAGCAGCGAAGACAGCAACCGCGGCATTGGTGAATCCATCAGCCTCAATGACAACATACATATCGCTGTCGGCGATGACAGAATAGACGTGACAATCGACGGCAGTCACGACACCGGCGGCGATGCCCGGGCCATTCTCAGCGACCAGCTGGGGCGCGTTTGGAACAGCACTTCCGGCAAATATGGGGCCGACGGTACATGCTACATGTCATTCGAAACCGGGACGCTTCCCCCGGGCTACTACATCCTGTCTGTAACGGCAGGAGAAGAGACATTCGTCCACAAATTCAACATCAAACAGTAAGGTGCCATGAAAAAAAAGAATTACAGTTTATATAACCGGTCTGATTCTGTGCAGCTTAAGCGTGAACGGGTTTAACACGACTGTAACCCGACAAGAGGAGGCACTCCCATCGTGGGAATCTTATGACTTTATAAAGTACGGCAAAGTAGGGGCTTCACTCTACACAGGCACTGTCAACTACAGCGTGCCCATATACAGCTATAAAGACAATGATTTCGAGTACTCTCTCTCTGTTGATTATGCCACAAACGGCTTGAAAGTGAACCAAGACAGCGGGATTCTCGGGCGCGGCTGGTCGCTTAGCCACCCTGGAATGGTCACACGTGAAGTCTGTGGCATCGTCGATGAAATTGCGACGTTGATAGGCGGTGGATTTACCAGCGGAGCCGATCTCAAAGGCTATTTATTTGTAGAAGAAGGCACGCTTGAAAAGTGCGTCCTCACAGACAACGACAACAGCGTATATGCCTCACTTGAATCTTCCAATAGCGTAAATGACAAATTTTATGAATCCACCCCTGACATGTATTCGTTCAATTTCTGCGGATACAATGGTAGCTTTCATCGGCTTCAGCCAAAAAACGGAAAGCCCTGTTTCCGAATGTATGACCTTGATTCATCTTCTCGTAGCCTCAGTATAAAGCATCTGGACGAGAGAGGGAGCATTGTCTTTGCCGATGCAAAAGGCTATGAATATGTATTCGAAGACGGGGAGCATACTGTGGGGTTTATATACGACTACCTAATTAACGACCAAAAGCAAGGTATCGTTATAAGAAGCTGGTTCCTGACCGAGATAAGGGCTCCGAATGGGAGAACTCTCAAGTTTGTCTATGACAAAGACAAACCAAATTATGAAAAACCGATTTATAATGAAAAGCGTCGTTATTATTACTCGGCGATTCTACCTTATTATTATCCAATAGGCCAGGATACGAGGCAGATTATAATGGAAAAGACCTGGATGTCGCAGTCGCGGCTGTCCAAAATCCTGTTCCCGGACGGGACATCGGTGAGTATTGAATATGAGAACGGAGCAAAAGAAATCTGTGTGGGAAATTTTCTGCCCAGCAATTATACATATAAACGCATAAAGAGGATAGAGTTGTCTTCCAACAACCGAATATTCAAAGAGGCCCGATTTGCCTACAACGTTAAACAAATTGCAGGCGACAATCCTTATACATATTTGGAGAAAATCGATATCACCGGCACCGGCAAGTTTTCGTTTTATTACCACTACATAACGGGAACCCCTCGTTTAGGCACAAGATGTTATGACCACTGGGGATATTACAACGGACACGATGGCGGTTTCAAATCTGACAGAGTAGACCAAAATCTGATATATGACGAAAACTATAACGAAAGTTATGACTCGACAGCAATCAAGGAGCCTAATCTAAGTGATGCCAAATCAGGTGCTCTCAAACGCATAGAGTATCCAACAGGAGGATATTCCGAACTCACCTATGAGCTGCATGATTGTTCAAAAAAAGTAGTAAGGACATCTCATAACTTTTTCACACCCAGACTCGGCAGCACTGAAGGCAATGAAAAGGTCGGCGGAATCCGAATCAAGAGAATTTGTACCCGTGAGGACAATTCATCACCGATAGACACAGTCACGTATGAATACCTTGACAAAGAGGGAAAGAGCAGCGGCATTCTCCTTAACGTTCCAAGATACGGAATATGTTATAGTGTGATGATTGCAAATATTCATGAATATAGATTTAAGACAGTAAATTATTATGACCTTGCAAACTCAATTCATGATTACAACAGAACACACATAGAATATTCCAGAGTTAGGGAATATAAATCTTCGGCAGGATATACAGATTACTATTTTTCAAATTATATGGATTATCCGGACGAAGACAACCCCGAAGGCACTGCAGCTTGGAGATCAGGATATTATACTTGGTGGATGACAGATAATTTGCAATCCCCGATTCCTGTGTCGTTCGTCCAGGATGACTGTATAACAGGCTTTTTCAAACCTATACGTTCGTGTCAGACTAAAAGAGGAAAGTTGATAAAGAAACAAGAATTTGACCAGTCTGGCAGACTGTTAAACAGTCACGAGTTTTCCTATGACTTTCCCCTTGTGGCAGTAGACAGTATTTTTTCAATCGTTGGCGAAGTTGCCATGAATGTGCTTTATCCTCGATATAATATTGAACTTTCAGATAAACTTGACTCAGTTTACAGCGAAGGTAAAAGTATAAGCCAGTTTGAAAAATATACATACAACGAACGAGGAGAGATGAGCATGAAAGCAATTTTTAGCTCCGATGATTACCAAACCATTGAGAGATATTATTACGTCGGTGATTCTACGACCACAGACGGCATTGTCGGAAAAATGAGAGAGCACAATCTGTTCAGCTATCCGCTCCGGCAGGAGACATACATAGAGAAAGGCGGAAAGGAGACACTTCTTGGTCGTAAAGAATACACATATATACAGCCTAATCCAGCGAATGAATCTTTGATAAAGGTGGGACAGGTCAAGGAATATTCCGGAACGAACAGTCTGAAAACTGTCACGGAATACGAGTATGACGACTTAGGCTATGTGAGGCAGCAGAAAAGCACCGACGGAGTGCCGACTTCCTACCTGTGGTCGTACAATGGCAAATTCCCTGTTGTCAAGGCCGGAAATGTGGCGTTTACGGCCCTGCAGTCGGCATTGGCAGGAAAGGGGCTGGGCGTGACCGCCCTGCGCGACATGGCCGATGTCGACAATTCGACCTTCGGCAAACTCTTGGGAATCAGAAGTCTGCTGTCTGCGTCGCCTGTCGAAGTATTTAAATATGACCCGACTGCCGGCATGACCGAGCGAACAGCTTCCAACTCGTTGAAGACTTTCTACAACTACGACCGTTATGCACGGCTGATATCCATCACCGACAACAATGGTGAAACCCTCGAAAAAAGAAGTTACAACATAGTGACTCTCAAAGAGGATGACGATACGACGATTAATGGGAATAACGAATGAGAAGAACAAGCCGAATTATGGGAACCAATCTTGAAAAATTCAACCTTAAAGCTTTTGCCACTGTCATTCTTCTCTTTCCGGGCTTTATGCTTTGCGCTGCAGACAGCAACCGCAACTACATACGCCATACGGTGCTGACCGACACCTCGGGGACACAGGGCATCGAGACGGTCAAATACTACGACGGCCTCGGACGGCATGTCGAGACGGTGGCCTTGGGGGCCGGGGGCGGCGGCGAGGACCTTGTGTCCTACAACGTGCTCGACGGCCTTGGCCGCACTGTCCGGGCCTACAACCCCACGCCTGTGGCAACGGGCGACGGCGGCTTCACGGCCCTTCAGGCCCTTGAGACTGCGGCATCTACCGAATGGAACGACGCGAGCCCTTACACCTCTACGGAATATGAACCGGCTCCCGAAGGACGGCCTGTGTCGGCCACCGGACCGGGCAACGCCTGGCACAGCGCGGGCAAGGCCGTGAAAATCGAATATCTGGCCAACGACCCTGCGGTGGCCGAGCTCGACTGCCGCTGCTTCGATGCCGGCGACACCCGCGCGGCCACGTCGACGCTGGTGGAGGTCAAGCCCGAGGGCAAGTATGCCGAGGGCTCGCTCTATGTGACGCGCACCACCGACGAGGACGGCCATGTACGCCTCGAGTTCACCGACCTTTTCGGCAAGACCGTCCTGAGGCGCGTAAAGAACGGCTCGGAATACCTCGATACATACTATGTCTACGACATCGCCCTCAATCTTGCGGCAGTTCTGCCGCCCAAGCTGTCGGCATCGCTCGGAGCCGCGGAGAAAGTGTCGTCGGCCACCGGCAAGGGCGCGAAGCTCGGCTATTTCTACATCTCCGACTGGGAGGGCCGCTGCCGCGCCAAGAAGCTGCCCGGCTGCGAATGGCAGCTGTTCGCCTACACCCCCGGTGGAAGGCTCGTCTACTCGCAGGACGGCGTTCAGCGTCCCAAAGGCGAATGCTCGTTCTTCTTCACCGACGCTTTCGGGCGCGAGTGCGTGCGGGGCACGATAAAGCGCAACCTCACGCTTGCAGGCAGCGACCTCGGCGTCCCAGTCACTGCAAGCCGGTCGGGAGCCTCCTCGACAGACGGCCTCGGCGGCTACGCCGTGCAGAACAGCCCTATTTTCAGTCTGGCCGGAGGTGGCTCCAATCTTAAGGCCATCCACAAGATTACCTATTACGACGACTACGACTTCCTTGCTGGCAAGACCTACGCTTCGGAGCTTGCCTACCGCGCCGAGGGGGGCTACGACGCCCGCTATGTGTGCGCAGACATCCCGGCAATCTCGGCCAAGGGCTGGATGACGGGCGCGCTGACTTATGTGCTCGGCACCACCACGGCTCTCGCCTCGACATACTACTACGACCACCACGGCAATCTCGTCCAGAGCCACGAGCAGAACATCCTCGGCGGCTACGAGCATTATTACTACCACCTGACGTTCACCGGCAAGCCCTTGGCAGTCAAACATGTGCACACCGGCGGCCAGTCGGGCACCATAACGGAGGTCTACGCCTACACCTACGACAGCCAGGAACGCCTACTCACCGCCACGCTCAGCCGCAACGGCGGCACGGCCGAGCTGCTGGCCTCCAACACCTACGACAAGTTCGGTCGCCTGAAGAGTGTGAAGCACGGAGCATCCGCAGGAACAGTCAGCTACGGATATAACGTTCGAGGGTGGGTTAAATCACTTGATGCAGGATGGTTCAGGCAGATATTGGGATATCAGGACAATATAGCAAATACCACCCCCTGCTACAACGGGAATATAGGTTTCATGAGGTGGAACTGGAGTATAAATAAGACAAGCACGGATACCTATTACTATAAATACGACGGTGCGGATCGACTTATAACGGCCAAACATCTCTCAACCACTCCACTGACAACCGGTGCCCAGCGACCAAACTACAACGTGTCATATACTTATGACCAAAACAGCAATATGACGACTCTGAAACGCTACGGTATCCTACTCGGGACTTCCAGCCAGAAACGTTACAGCATCATCGACAACCTTACGATGGGTTACGACGGTAACCAATTGCTGAAAGTCGACGACACTGCATCGGAGCTGACCTATGCCGGGGCGATGGATTTCAAGGACTATGCCGACACCGACGAGGAATATGTCTACGATGCAAACGGCAACATGACCGCCGACCTGAACAAGGAAATGTCCGTGACTTACAATGAGCTGAACCTTCCGTCGCGCTATTGGTTTGACGGCGGACACTATATAAACCTCCAGTACACCGCCGACGGCGCTCTTGTGAGAAAGATATACGGTTCAGTGGCGGCGCAGATGGCTTCAGAACAAGAACTTGCAGTAGAGACCATGGCTGCGACAACTTCGGAGTCGAGGCTCGAGGAGCGATGCGGTAATCATGTATTTTATGACAAGGTTCTTAAAAGATCTGATAATGACTATGGTTACTGGTCCGGAGGCACGTATTATTACAATCTCTGCGACTATCTTGGCAATGTGAGAGTTGTGGTGAGAAACGGCATGGCTGTTCCCCTCGAGCACAACGACTATTACCCCTATGGGGCCTTGCACGATCCGACCGCCGCCAATGCCGACGTTCAGCCGCGCAAATACGGCGGCAAGGAACTCGACCGCCAGAACGGCCTCGACCTCTACGACAGCCAGGCCCGTTGGTATGACCCCATCCTCGCCCGCACAACCACGATGGATGCCAAAGCCGAATCCTACTACGACATATCGCCATACGTGTGGTGCGGAGCCAACCCGATGAGAAACATTGATCCAACTGGGATGTTTTTTACTGAAGCATCAGAAGGATTTCTCGATAGATTGTCTGACGAAATAACTAAACGACAGAATAAAAACTATGAGAGCATTGCCAAGTCTTTGTCCAAACTTATGCAAGGAAATCTCAGTGATAAGAAAGTCGACAAACATGTAGGCAATATACTTAAATCGATAGAAAACAATAATGCTTTGAGTCAGGTCGAAGCAGAAATCAAGGTTCTTAGAAACTCATCTCAGGTTTACAATATCTGTTATGACAGTTCAATGAATCAATCAGATTATGTCGGGCTGAATGTAATAAGCAGGGGCGGTTTAACATTCAATTTGGAGAATAAATACGTTAACATAATGTTAGGTGATACATCAGTGGGGCTTTTAGCACATGAGCTAAAGCACGCATATCAGTTTGAAACGGGAACATTATCGGTGAGTGTACATAAAGATGGTTTTCCTCTTTATGACAAAACCGATGAAATAGAAGCATATCAACGAGGAGCCCTTTTCGGTATTCCATTTAACGGTTTATCGTCCGCTTACGATATTTTACAAGAAGGTCCAGTGGATGTAAACAATATGTGGTCATCTGATGTTCTCAATAGTGCACAGTCTTTAAGGTATGTCGCTAACAGCTCTAAAAGCATTTTCCGCCATAACGGCACAACATATATTTGGAATAAATTTAAGTAATTGTTTAGCGATGAAAACCACCATTAAATTTATGGGCTTTATTGTTATAGTAACAATAATTTTTAATAGCTGTAGAAACTCAAAGCTTGCGTATATGGCTATATATGAATCTATAGCTGGTATGAATACGTCGTATATTATTCTAAAAAGTCAGCCTCATAGTTGTGAAATTTATTCTCCAAATGTAGAATTTACCGAGCTGGGTACCTGGGAAACGCATGGCGACACTCTTATTGTTAATCCTTCGTTTTGTTATAATGGATTTTTACGAGTAATAAATGTGGATGTAAATGATACTACCGAAGTATGGTTACAAAGGCGCTATTTAATCGAAAATAAGAAACTGATAGATATTACGGATTATTCGCCAATCTATTTAAAGACTGGAGCTTTGATTGCCACTAAATATAAACCAGCTGAATATAATAGGATTAAATGATGACATTGCCTAGGCGCAAATACTGCTCTCATTCGCGTGTCGCTAATAGCAACGGCGGCACGGCCGAGCTGCTGGCCTCGAACATCTACGATAAGTTCGGAAGGCTCAAGAGCGTGCTTCAAGGCACGGCTGCAGGGTCGACAAACTACGGATATAATGTCCGCAGCTGGATGACATCGGTCAAAGCCGTCTCTTTTCAGCAGCTGTTGCTCTATCAGAATCAGACTGCAAGCTCCACACCCTGCTATAACGGCAACATAAGCGCGATGAAGTGGGGATGGTCCGGCAAATTGGCCCCGACGGACACTTATATCTATAAATACGACGGCGCAGACCGTCTTGCAAGCGCCACACACACCTCGGCAAGGGCTGTGCTGCCTGGAGCCCAACGCGCCAACCACAGCGTGAGCTATGCCTACGACCCCAACAGCAACATGACCGCACTCACCCGCTACGGCATCAATCTCGCCACCGGGACCGGGTCCGCAGCCAGAAACCGCTATGGCGTTATCGACCGGCTGACAATGACCTACGACGGCAACCGGCTGCTCAAAGCCGACGACACTGCATCGGAACTGACCTATGCCGGGGCGATGGATTTCAAGGACTATGCCGACACCGACGAGGAATATGTCTACGATGCAAACGGCAACATGACCGCCGACCTGAACAAGGAAATGTCCGTGACTTACAACGAGCTGAACCTTCCGTCGCGCTACTGGTTTGACAGCGGACACTATATAAACCTCCAGTACACCGCCAACGGCGCTCTTGTGAGGAAGATATACGGTTCTGTGGCGGCGCAGATGGCCGGGGAGCAGGGGCTGCAGGCCGAGACAATGGCTGCTGCGGCATCGGAATCGAGGCTCGAGGAGCGGTGCGGCAACCATGTGTTCTACGACAAGGTGCTCGAACGGTCCTATAACGACTACGGCTACTGGGTCGACGGCGCATACCACTACAATATCTGCGATTACCTTGGCAATGTGCGCACGGTGGTGAAGAGCGACGGCACCTTGTGCGAGCGCAACGACTACTACCCCTTCGGCATGCTGCACGACCCTACCGCTGCCAATGCCGACGTTCAGCCGCGCAAATACGGCGGCAAGGAACTCGACCGCCAGAACGGCCTCGACCTCTACGACAGCCAGGCCCGTTGGTATGACCCCATCCTCGCCCGCACAACCACGATGGATGCCAAAGCCGAATCCTACTACGACATATCGCCATACGTGTGGTGCGGAGCAAATCCTATCAGGAACATCGACCCGACAGGGATGGATTGGGTGGAAGCCCTAGATGGAGATATAACTTGGAGAGATGACGTGACTAGTTTGAATTATAAAGATGTGTTAAACAAACATGAAATATACAGGGGTACAACCTATGAAAGAGAAAAAATTTGGATTGATGTTAATGTAAGGGGTAACAGCGAGACAGGCAGTATGACTGAATATTATCTTGAAACCGGCAAAATGGAGTACCGCAATAACACACCATGGATGGATGCTGCTTACGAAGAAATGAAACAAGAAATCCAAGAAACCGGTGATAATCCGGAAATTCTTAAGTATTTTGATTATACACAATTAAAAGGCAGCGCAGCATCTAAAACTGATCAGACTGCATGGTGTGCGGCCTTTGTAAATTATTGTTTGGAAAAGAGTGGAACAACTGGAACTATGCATGCATTGGCGTTTTCTTTCAAAAACTGGGGTGAGAAAATTCAAAATCCGGCATTCGGCTCTATCGCTATACATAAAAAGTCGCATGTAGGTTTTGTAATTGGAAAGAATAATAAAGGTAGCATCGTCTTGTTGGGTGGAAACCAAAATAATGCGGTTAATATGTCTCCATTCTTATTAGGAGGAATAGACAGATATGTTTATCCTTCCGGCCAGATACCTTCAACATCAACACTTCCCACTTTGGATATCAAGAAAAAAAACGTTAATGTTAATACAAGATAAGAACTACAGTTATGCGAGCGGTTATATATATTATCGTTTTATTTCTTTGTTTCGCATGCGGCCATGCTGTAGAGGAACAAATATATGAGAATCACAAATACACATTTATTTATTATCAAAAAGATGGTAAGTGTATACATTTTGAGTTGATAGACAAATATACACGCACTTCCATTTCAGGGACTCCTGTGTTGATATTTTGCGGTGATGAAGTTATGGAATGCAATTATGATATAGATACCAATGATCCATTGATAAATGATTCTTTTGGAGTATCTATATACCAATGTGATTCTGCATATTTTTATAATACAGACACAATCTCCGTTTCTTTCGCAAGAGAAATTATGACAAGATATAGATTAAGTTTGGACATAAGCTACCGGAATAATTTAAATAGGGATGAGTATTGCACTTTATACCGGATTAGTCCTAAAAGTAACGGCCGAACCTATATCGGAAGCGATGGGAAAATATATAAACGCAATCACTAATATTCCACATGCCAACCATGTGTTCTATGACAAGGTGCTCGAACGGTCCTATAACGACCACAGTTACTGGGCTGACGGCGCATACCACTACAATATCTGCGATTACCTTGGCAATGTGCGCACGGTGGTGAAGAGCGACGGCACCTTGTGCGAGCGCAACGACTACTACCCCTTCGGCATGCTGCACGACCCTACCGCTGCCAATGCCGACGTTCAGCCGCGCAAATACGGCGGCAAGGAACTCGACCGCCAGAACGGCCTCGACCTCTACGACAGCCAGGCCCGTTGGTATGACCCCATCCTCGCCCGCACAACCACGATGGATGCCAAAGCCGAATCCTACTACGACATATCGCCATACGTGTGGTGCGGAGCCAACCCGGTGAGAAATATAGACCCTACAGGCGAAGACCATTTCATTTATGGAACGAATGGGGAATATATAAAGAGAGTGAAGGCTGATGATGACCAGATTCGCTTGGTAAAAGAGATAAAGGACAGTAAACCGCAAATTGTAGCATCGGTCAAACTGCCAGAAGGCAGCATTGAGGAAAGCTATGTCGCTGATTTTGAAAATAGCAAAAAGGAACAACTTAAAGCAACTGTTATACATATACGTGGTGACGAAAAAGCTTATGAAGTTTATAAAATGTTTGCTGACAATACTGGGTTGGAGTGGTCATTACATTCACTTGGCGAAGAAGGAGAAAAAGGCTTGAACATAATTAGCACATCGCGAACACATTCCAAGGAATCGTCGACTGTCTGGCTTTTTAAAAAACAAATAAGGCATGGATATACATATCGACAATATATACATAACCATCCTAAAGGTTCTGATGTGAATAAAAAAGATAAATCTCACGCCGAGGCAACAAGGAAGATTACAAATCAAGATGTAAAGTTTTATCTATACAGGACCAATCAAAGTCTATATGAATACACACCAGTAAAACAATAGTTTGGTAAAATTGCGTATAATACTGAATATCAGTGAGTTAACATGAAATTTCTTAAAATATGTATAATGTTGACAATCAATGAATTATGCAATTGTGCGGTTGAATATTAACGAACTTTTGTAAAATGAAGACAAATTGTTTTATTTTTTTTGTTCTGTTTGCCATTATCATGGTAAACTGTACGAAGCGAGCTGTTGTAGAAGTAGCACAGGAAAAATCTGAACTGCTGCCTGATACAATCATTGTGAAAACACAGACAACGGTTGGATGTAATGAACGGCAGGAGTTCTTTGATTTATACAAAGTTTCAATTGCAAATAAGAATCTGCAAGACAGTATATTCAAATATGTATTTGAGCATCTTTCAACCCAAGATTCCTTTTTATCTGACGCTGGTGTGCCGGATAGTGTCGTTCTGATTTCAAAACCTTTTTATCAGGAATACTCTTTTATGTATGTTGCAATGGTTTATGAATCAGCCCAATTTGAAATTATACCGTCCAAAGGAAACCTCCCATATGGATACTTCTATCACAATAACATACTGTTTATAATTGACAGTCGCCTGAAAGATATAGTAAAGATTGAATCTGACAAAAAACAGACATTCGGTATGACCATTGCAGATTTTGATATGGTACATTATGAAGAATTTTTTTGGACCTTTGATTATGAGGGTAACACAATAGATCCATCAAGTGTTGACCCTTATTATGATTTACCAGATTATGACTGGGATTTAGACTGAGAACATAGATTAAGGAATGCTTCCAAACGGAAAAGAATTTGCAGGTATGAAATTAAATTTCTAACTTGCGGACGAAAGCCAAAACCGTCTAATCCATGAGCAGTGTGACGAGCCTCCGCAAGTTGAAGATACTGTCTTCGACAGTGCGCATACCGCCGACGGCGCTCTTGTGAGGAAGATATACGGTTCTGTGGCTGCGCAAATGGCCGGGGAGCAGGGGCTGCAGGCCGAGACCATGAATATGAAGCCGCTCTGATGGCTCAAGTTTCATACGACGGGGATTTGACATCCAATAATCTTCTGAATGATTTAAAGAAAAGTAGATGGCGTTTATCGGAACTAAATACAGCAATCAATATGAATTATACCGCCTGGTATGAGAACGGATTGCAGTCATATCTTTTTGAACGGACAATTGATGGAAAAACCGAATATGCATATGTATATGCGGGTACTAATTCTGTTGAAGATGGACTGGAAGACGTTGCGCAAATAGTCGGACTGGCACCTCAATATAGTTCAGCAATTCACAATGCAAGAACACTATCAAAAGAAGTTGGTGATAATGAGCTAACCTTTATAGGCCATTCTTTAGGAGGAGGAGAAGCAGCGGCATCAAGTATGGCAACTGGTCGAGCTGCTATTACATTCAATCCCGCAGCTGTCAGCCCTGCAACAGCGTTTATTCATAATTTGGAAGAAGCCTCAAATGTTTTAAGAGCCGGTTCGACAATATCTGTTAATCACCAGGCGGTCACTCGCCGTGCAG